>NZ_NASY01000048.1:0-84717 GCF_002075365.1 Anoxybacillus sp. UARK-01
GGTGGGAGACAGAGAAGCCAGGACGCCAGTCTTGGCGGAGTCGCCCTTGGGATACCACCCTTGTCGTACTGAAGTTCTAACCCGCACCCCTGATCGGGGTGGGAGACCGTGTCAGGTGGGCAGTTTGACTGGGGCGGTCGCCTCCCAAAGAGTAACGGAGGCGCCCAAAGGTTCCCTCAGAATGGTTGGAAATCATTCGAAGAGTGTAAAGGCAGAAGGGAGCTTGACTGCGAGACCTACAAGTCGAGCAGGGACGAAAGTCGGGCTTAGTGATCCGGTGGTTCCGCATGGAAGGGCCATCGCTCAACGGATAAAAGCTACCCCGGGGATAACAGGCTTATCTCCCCCAAGAGTCCACATCGACGGGGAGGTTTGGCACCTCGATGTCGGCTCATCGCATCCTGGGGCTGTAGTCGGTCCCAAGGGTTGGGCTGTTCGCCCATTAAAGCGGTACGCGAGCTGGGTTCAGAACGTCGTGAGACAGTTCGGTCCCTATCCGTCGCGGGCGCAGGAAATTTGAGAGGAGCTGTCCTTAGTACGAGAGGACCGGGATGGACGCACCGCTGGTGTACCAGTTGTCCTGCCAAGGGCACCGCTGGGTAGCTATGTGCGGAAGGGATAAGCGCTGAAAGCATCTAAGCGTGAAGCCCCCCTCAAGATGAGATTTCCCATTGCATAAGCAAGTAAGATCCCTCGAAGATGACGAGGTAGATAGGTCCGAGGTGGAAGCGTGGCGACACGTGCAGCTGACGGATACTAATCGATCGAGGACTTAACCAATACGAAAAGGGGAGCAAGCTCGCTTGCATCCATAGGGCGTTCAAGCTTCTGACGGACAAGTCAGGAGACTGGGACAGAAGAAGCGGAAACGACCGTAGGATGCAGCTTGCGGAACTAGACAATACGAAAAGTGGAGCAAGACATCAAGAAAAGCACCGCCTATCCTTTCTTCCCTGATCTGTTATCTAGTTTTGAAAGAACCAAAAAGTTCTTGACATGGGCGAAATGCTCGTTATAATAATACTTGTCTGTTTGAAATAACAAGCCTAGTGACGATGGCGGAGAGGTCACACCCGTTCCCATCCCGAACACGGAAGTTAAGCTCTCCAGCGCCGATGGTAGTTGGGGCTAACGCCCCTGCAAGAGTAGGACGTTGCTAGGCTTTATATTAAACATATTCCGCAATAGCTCAGCGACGAGCATTTCTCCTCTGAGCAAACAGCGAGTTGCCTCGACGCATTGTGCTTCTTCGAATGTCTTGAAGAGGAAGAGGCAGTAGAAAAATACGAATAATGATTCGTTAGTTTTTGTGTTTATCCGCTATTCCGCAATAGCTCAGCGGTAGAGCAACCGGCTGTTAACCGGTAGGTCGTAGGTTCGAATCCTACTTGCGGAGCCATGCTTCCATAGCTCAGTTGGTAGAGCACTTCCATGGTAAGGAAGAGGTCACCGGTTCAAGCCCGGTTGGAAGCTTGTGTTATTATTTTTGGCCCGTTGGTCAAGTGGTTAAGACACCGCCCTTTCACGGCGGTAACACGGGTTCGAATCCCGTACGGGTCATTTTCTTTTTTGTTTTGGAGGATTAGCTCAGCTGGGAGAGCACTTGCCTTACAAGCAAGGGGTCGGCGGTTCGATCCCGTCATCCTCCATCATTATTTCAATGAAAACTAGTATAGGTGACGCCGGCTTAGCTCAATTGGTAGAGACGAGCGAAGCATCGGTGAAATGATTACGAGTTGCCTCGACGCATTGGACATCTTGGAATGTCTTGGAGAGGAAGAGGCACAAAACCTATCCTTTTCTGGTTCGATTTCTATATATTATGCCGGCTTAGCTCAATTGGTAGAGCAACTGACTTGTAATCAGTAGGTTGCGGGTTCAAGTCCTGCAGCCGGCACCACGATGGTCGTGGAGGGGTAGCGAAGTGGCCAAACGCGGCGGACTGTAAATCCGCTCCCTGTGGGTTCGGCGGTTCGAATCCGTCCCCCTCCACCATTCATACATTAATGATGGATCGTGAAGTTATTTCGATTTGATGGAATAGCTTTTTGTATTGTTGAGTGCTCGATCATTTGTTCCAAAAAGCTTTATGAAATTTGACGTTTCATCAACATATTGGGCTATAGCCAAGCGGTAAGGCAACGGACTTTGACTCCGTGATGCGCTGGTTCGAATCCAGCTAGCCCAGCCATTGTTTTCTTAATGAGCCATTAGCTCAGCAGGTAGAGCATCTGACTTTTAATCAGAGGGTCGGAGGTTCGAGTCCTCCATGGCTCATTTTTTTATTGCGGAAGTAGTTCAGTGGTAGAACACCACCTTGCCAAGGTGGGGGTCGCGGGTTCGAGTCCCGTCTTCCGCTTATCAACATGAATCCTTTTAACGTGGGGCCTTAGCTCAGCTGGGAGAGCGCCTGCTTTGCACGCAGGAGGTCATCGGTTCGATCCCGATAGGCTCCATCATAAAAACTCCTTAAATCTCGTCGATTTAAGGAGTTTTTATTTTTTTAAAAAGTAAAGGCCCAGCGACGGCAGGTTGAATCACTTTATTGAGCATCCGCGCAAGATCAAGCTTGGTTCGAGCCTTCCTCAACATGGCTTGTGCCATCTTCGCCGATCGGCGGGCGTTTTTCTTATTAATAATCGAATAAATATTCAAAAAAGTGTCAAGTTGAGTCAACGTTCAGTTATTAGATACAATAATAAATAGAATAAGGATGAAGGAGAGAGACAGCATGAAAAAAATCTCAATCATTGGTGTTCCAATGGATTTAGGACAGACTCGGCGCGGAGTAGATATGGGACCCAGCGCGATCCGATATGCTGGCGTTGTAGAAAGACTCGAACGCCTCAGCTATGACATTGAAGACTTGGGGGATATTTCAATCGGCAAACCTGAACGAATAGATGAGGAAGGAATCAAATCAAATTTGCGAAATTTGAAAGCGGTTGCTGAAGCAAATGAAAAGCTTGCTCAAGCCGTTGATGAAGTAATTAAAAAAGGACATTTTCCGCTTGTATTAGGCGGCGATCATAGCATTGCTATTGGCACCTTAGCAGGTGTCGCAAAACATTATAAAAATTTAGGGGTTATTTGGTACGATGCCCATGGTGATTTAAACACAGCTGAAACCTCTCCATCGGGTAACATTCATGGGATGCCGCTTGCGGCCAGCCTTGGATTCGGCCATCAGGCTCTAACCGCCATTGGCGGATATAGCCCGAAGGTAAAGCCAGAAAATATTGTATTGATTGGTGCAAGGGCGCTTGATGAAGGCGAAAAGCAATTTATTCGCGAAAAGGGAATTAGAGTATATACAATGCATGAAGTGGATCGTTTGGGCATGACGAAAGTAATGGAGGAAACGATTGCTTATTTAAAAGAGCGGACAGATGGCGTCCATTTATCGTTAGATTTAGATGGTTTAGATCCACATGATGCTCCGGGAGTAGGTACTCCTGTTATCGGCGGTCTGACGTATCGTGAAAGCCATTTAGCTATGGAAATGCTGGCTGAAGCACAATTGATTACTTCCGCTGAATTTGTAGAAGTAAACCCAATTTTAGATGAGAGAAATAAAACAGCATCTGTCGCCGTTGCGCTCATGGGATCGCTGTTTGGAGAAAAACTAGTGTAGTCAAGACGAGAGATGCAGACGGAAAAATCCGTCTGCTGTTTTTTTTTGTAAATATGTTAAAATAGATAGTGCGTCCAAAAGAGAAACTTTTTTTGTTTTACGAACGTATACAATTAATAGCCGCATGAGCGGGGGTATTATTGATTATGGAGATGTTTGTCAAAAAGCATATTAAAGCGATCCAAAAAGGAGACCAAAATGCCTATGCCGAGATTGTCGAGCTTTACAAAGACAAGGTCTATCGGCTATGCTATCGAATGCTTGGGAATCGTCATGAAGCGGAGGATGCTGCCCAAGAAGCTTTTATTCGGGCGTATGTCAACATCCATACGTATAACCCAGCAATGAAATTTTCTTCATGGCTTTATCGCATTGCGACGAATTTATCCATCGATAAATTGCGCAAAAAAAAGCCGGATATGTATTTGGATGAAGAAGTAAGCGGAACAGACGGTTTAACGCTATATTCTCAACTGCCTTCGAATGATGCTTCTCCGGAAGAAACAGTCGAAAGCCTAGAGCTTCAAGAGACGGTTCAAAGGGCGATTGAAAAGCTACCTGAAAAATACCGAAGCGTTATTGTCTTAAAATATATGAATGATTTATCGTTACAGGAGATTAGTGAAATTCTTGATCTGCCTATAGGAACCGTCAAAACGAGGATTCATCGGGGAAGAGAAGCATTAAGAAAGCATTTAGGCTATTTATGAGAGGTGAACAAACATGAAATGTCCGGATCAAATCATAGAGTGGATGCATGATTATTTAGATGGCGATATTGCTCCGGATGATGAGAAGAGGCTACGAGAACACTTACAACATTGCTCTGCGTGTTCTCAGCATTTCAATAGTCTGAAAAAGACGGTAGCGTTTATTCAATATGCTTCGCCTCTTGCTCCGCCGGCGGATTTTACGGCAAATGTGATGGCAAAGCTGCCGAAAGAAAAACAACGAGTCCGTGCAGGAAGATGGCTGAAAAATCATCCCGTTTTGACAGCTGCTTCTTTATTTGCTGCTTTAACTGTGGGAAGCCTTTTTACAACGTGGAACAAAGAGCAGCAATTTTCCGTTTCTACTAGGGAAAACGTGATTATTCATGATCATACGGTGATTGTTCCAAAAGGAGAAACGGTAGACGGCGATATCGTCGTGCGAAATGGAAGCATCAAGATTGAGGGAAAAGTAAATGGGGACGTGACCGTCATTCATGGTGAAAAATATTTAGCCTCCGCTGGACAAGTAACTGGAGATGTGGAAGAAATTAATGAGATGTTTGATTGGATTTGGTATAATATAAAAAACGCAGTGAAAGCTATGCTTGAGTGAAGGCCATCTCTTTTGATGGCTTTTTTCGTCATGTGATATAATAAAGGAGTTGTTTACATAAAAAAATAAATAGGAATTAGAATGATAAAGGAAGTGTGAGAATGCCTTTTGGAGAGCTCCCGGTGTTAAGTTATCTAAGCAAAATTGTTGATATTCTTCTTGTATGGTACGTTTTTTACAAATTGATCATGATTATTCGCGGAACAAAAGCGGTTCAGCTTTTGAACGGGATTATTTTGATTATACTTGTGCGAATGGCCAGCAACTTTTTAGGCTTTAGCACATTGCAATGGTTGATGGATCAAGCGTTGACATGGGGATTTTTGGCGATCATCATTATTTTCCAGCCAGAGTTAAGACGAGCGCTTGAACAATTAGGGCGCGGAAGGATATTTTCGCGAAGCAGCGTACCAGAAGAAGAAGGGAAAACGAAAGTGGTTGAAGCGATTATTAAGGCAACAGAGTATATGGCAAAACGCCGCATCGGGGCCTTAATATCCGTTGAGCGGGAAACAGGCATGGGCGACTACATTGAAACAGGAATTCCACTGAATGCGCAAATCTCCTCCGAACTGTTAATTAATATTTTTATCCCGAATACACCGCTGCATGATGGAGCTGTCATTGTCCAGAAAAATCAAGTGGCAGCGGCGGGATGCTACTTACCTTTATCAGAAAGCCCTTTTATTTCAAAAGAGTTAGGAACCCGGCACCGCGCTGCCTTGGGCATCAGTGAGGTGACCGATAGCGTGACCATTGTTGTGTCCGAAGAAACGGGGGCTGTATCGGTTACAAAAAACGGGGAACTGCATCGAGATTTGACTCCAGAGCAATTTCGTGAACTGCTCACGAAGGAGTTAGTACGGACAACGAAGACTACTTCCTCATCTCGTTGGCAATGGAGGGGGAAGAAAAGTGGATAAATTAATGAATAATCACTGGTTTATGAAAGCTTTTGCTCTGTTATTGGCGATCATGCTGTATATGTTCGTCAATATCGAGGAAAAGGAGATGAAATCAGGGGCTACGCGCAATTCGGTGGGACAGACGGATATCGAAACGGTTACAAATGTTCCTGTCGTTACGTATTATGATGAAGAAAATTTAGTGGTTTCAGGTGTTCCGAAATTTGTGAACGTGACATTGGAAGGACCGGCAAGTATTTTAAAGCCGACCGTATTGCAGCGGAATTTTGAAGTATATGTGGATTTAACGAATTTGGAGCTTGGCACTTACACCGTTCCGTTTAAATATAAAAATATCTCTGATAAGCTGACGGTCGCTATTCAGCCAGCGACGGCGAAGGTCACCATTCAAGAGAAGGTTTCTAAAGAATTTTCGGTCGATGTCGATTTTATTCATAAAAATAAAATGGCGGATGGGTATACTACCGAGCAGCCTATCGTCAAACCGGATACAGTGACCATTACGGGGGCGAAGGATTTAGTTGATCGAATAGCGCTTGTCAAGGCAAGAGTAGATTTATCCGGAGCTGCAGATATTTTGCGTCAGGAATCTCGAGTGATCGCTTACGACCGTGACGGACGGGTGCTAGATGTCGATATTAATCCTTCGATTGTCGATATCACTGTACCAATTAAGAGTCCAAGCAAGTCGGTTCCGCTCAGAATTAATCAAACAGGAACTTTAAAAAAGGGCCTCAGTATTGTTAAAATTGAAACCGTGCCAAATGAAGTGACGATTTTCGGTCCCAAAGAGGTCATTGATCCCATTGAATTTATTGATGGCCTCACCATTAATTTAGATGAAATTACAAAAAATACAACTTTAGAAGTGAAAGTTCCTTTACCTCAGGGAGTTAAAAATGTAGATCCTCAAAAAGTAAAAGTGAATATACAAGTCCAGCAGGAGGAAGAAAAAACCCTTTCTTCTCTGCCTATTGATATATTGGGATTGAGCGATCAATATACCGCGCAGTTTATTGATCCGGAAAATGGGACGATGGATGTCCAGCTGCAAGGTGCGGCGAGTGTGCTGGATCACATTCAGCCAGATGATATCCAGCTTTATGTCAATGCCAATGAATTAGGAGCCGGTGAACACGACGTAGAGGTAGAGGTTAATGGGCCAGAAAATATTAAATGGAATTTGCCTAAAAATAAAGCAAAGATACGAATCATCCAGCGATCATGAGATAAAGGGGAGATATGCATAATGGGTAAATATTTTGGCACTGATGGTGTACGCGGAGTGGCGAATAGTGAGCTGACACCAGAATTAGCGTTTAAAATAGGACGCTGCGGCGGCTATATCTTAACAAAAGATAAAGAGCGGCCAAAGGTGTTAATTGGCCGTGATACACGCATCTCAGGACATATGCTTGAAGGGGCGCTTGTTGCCGGATTGCTTTCAATCGGTGCAGAAGTTATGCGTCTCGGCGTCATTTCAACACCAGGAGTGGCCTATTTGACAAAAGCATTGGGCGCTCAAGCGGGAATTATGATCTCCGCGTCGCACAATCCAGTTCAAGATAATGGAATTAAGTTTTTTGGGCCCGATGGATTTAAGCTTTCAGATGAGCAGGAACAAGAAATTGAGCAACTGTTGGACAGTGCCGAGGATACACTGCCTAGACCGACAGGAAAAGAGTTAGGTCAAGTTAACGATTATTTTGAAGGTGGACAAAAATACTTGCAGTATTTAAAGCAAACAGTCGATGAGGATTTTTCCGGGCTTCGTATTGCGCTTGACTGCGCGCATGGAGCCACTTCTTCATTAGCAACCCATCTTTTTGCAGATTTGGAGGCAGATGTATTGACGATGGGAGCTTCGCCGAACGGCATTAATATTAATGACGGGGTTGGTTCTACGCATCCAGAGGCGCTGGCTGAATTTGTGAGAGAGAAAGAAGCAGATGTTGGGCTGGCGTTTGATGGAGATGGAGATCGTTTAATTGCGATTGATGAGCATGGGAATGTCGTGGATGGCGATCAAATTATGTACATTTGCGCAAAATTTTTAAAAGAACAAGGACGTTTAAAGCATCAAACAGTCGTATCGACCGTGATGAGCAATCTTGGGTTTTATAAGGCATTAGATGAACATGAAATAAAAAGCGTGCAGACGGCCGTCGGCGACCGCTACGTTGTAGAAGAAATGAAGAAACACGGATACAACCTTGGCGGTGAACAATCAGGACATATTATTTTTCTTGATTACAATACAACAGGAGACGGATTATTGACGGCATTACAGCTTGTAAACATTATGAAGGCCACGAAAAAATCTCTTTCTGAGCTGGCGAGCGAGATGCCAAAATACCCTCAGCTGCTTGTCAATGTGAAAGTAACGGACAAACATCAAGTGATGGAGAATGAAAAGGTGAAGGCTATCATTCAAGAGGTAGAAAATGAAATGCATGGGAATGGACGAATTCTTGTCCGCCCATCCGGCACAGAACCGCTTGTTCGCGTCATGGCAGAAGCGCCGACGAAAGAAGCGTGTCAAAGCTATGTAGCTCGTATTGTTCAGGTGATTCAAGCTGAAATGGGAGCTGAATAATGGCCCTTTTTGGTAGACATCCTATGCATAAATGGAACGCTTTATTCCATTTATGCATATTTTATGTTGTAAAGGATATTACAGTTGACGTCTTTAGGGCGTTTCCTGTAATATTAATTTTGTTGTCATTCACATATAGAAAGGTGGGTAGAAGAAGCTTTCATGAAGAAGCGCCTGGACTAAGCGATGATCGGATAACCGCTTAGTTGACGAGGAGGAGGTTGATCGAATGCTCGGCGGATGCCTCCCGGCTGGTGCGATTGCAGCCGCAAACTTTTCCTTAAAACAAAGAGGCGACTCTTTGCACAAAGGGAAAAGTCCAATCGTTTAATCAAAGAAAAGGGGCAAGAAAGGCCCCTGCTTGCCCCTTGAAAATAGGGAGGAAAACAAATATGTGTGGAATTGTTGGATATATTGGACAACAGGATTCAAAAGAGATTTTATTGCGCGGACTGGAAAAACTAGAATATCGCGGTTATGATTCAGCTGGAATTGCGGTGTTAAACGAAGATGGCGTGCATGTTTTTAAAGAAAAAGGCCGCATTGCTGATTTGCGGCAAACGGTTGATCTCAATGTACAAGCACCGCTTGGCATTGGCCATACCCGCTGGGCGACACATGGGGTGCCAAGCCGTACGAACGCTCACCCGCATCAAAGCGCTTCTGGACGTTTTACGTTAGTGCATAATGGAGTCATTGAGAACTACGCATTATTACAGCGTGATCATTTGCAGAATGTACAGTTCCAAAGCGAAACGGATACAGAAGTGGTTGTTCAGTTGGTTGAAAAATTTGTGAATGATGGATTCGAAGCGGAAGAAGCATTTCGCAAAACATTAACACTTTTAAAGGGATCGTATGCGATTGCTCTCATCGATGCAGAAGATCCAGAGGTGATTTATGTAGCGAAAAATAAGAGCCCATTGCTTGTCGGCCTTGGGGACGGATTTAATGTCGTAGCCAGCGATGCTATGGCGATGCTGCAAGTGACAAACCAATACGTCGAATTAATGGATCAAGAAATGGTGATTGTCAAGCGGAATGCGGTCACGATTAAAAAATTGGACGGTCAAGAGGTGGCACGCTCTCCATATACTGCGCAATTGGATGCAAGCGATATTGAAAAAGGAACCTATCCGCATTATATGTTAAAGGAAATTGACGAGCAGCCGCTTGTGATGCGCCGTATTATTCAAAAATATCAAGATGCGTCAGGTGCTTTAACCATTGATAAAGACATTGTCAATGCGGTACTCGAAGCGGACCGCCTCTATATTATTGCGTGCGGCACAAGTTATCACGCGGGCTTAGTCGGCAAACAATTGCTTGAAAAATGGGCGAACATTCCGGTTGAAGTGCATATTGCTAGCGAATTTTCATACAATATGCCATTGTTATCGAAAAAGCCTCTATTTATTTACATTTCACAAAGCGGCGAAACAGCAGACAGCCGCGCTGTACTTGTTCAAACGAAAAAACTTGGCTATAAAGCGTTGACGATCACCAATGTACCTGGTTCTACATTATCACGCGAAGCAGACTATACACTATTGCTTCATGCTGGTCCAGAAATTGCGGTTGCCTCGACAAAAGCCTATACGGCTCAAATTGCCGTTCTTGCGATTTTAGCAACAGTCGCAGCAAAAGCTAAAGGCATTGCGCTTGATTTTAGCTTGGTGAAAGAGCTTGGCATCATCGCAAATGTCATGGAAATGCTTTGTGATGCAAAAGAAGAGATGGAGCAAATTGCTCGCGAATATTTAGAGACCACACGCAATTGCTTCTTCATTGGCCGCGCGTCCGATTTCTATGTAGGGCTTGAAGGAGCATTAAAGCTAAAAGAGATTTCCTATATTCAAGCAGAAGGATTCGCTGGCGGTGAGCTGAAGCATGGAACGATTGCTTTGATTGAGGAAGGCACGCCGGTGGTTGCTTTGGCGACACAAGAGCATGTGAATTTAAGCATTCGCGGCAATGTGAAAGAAGTGGTGGCCCGTGGCGCCAACCCATGCATTATTTCCATGAGAGGTTTGGAAACAGACGAGGACCGTTACGTCATCCCGGCTGTTCATCCAATGCTGACGCCGCTTGTGGCCGTTGTGCCGTTGCAGCTGATCGCTTACTACGCCGCTTTACACCGCGGCTGCGACGTCGACAAACCGCGCAACCTCGCCAAAAGCGTAACGGTGGAATAGAGAAGGTTTATATTGCTTTAAAGTTTGATAAAAATAACCTCTTGCGGATATCATATCCGCAAGAGGTTATTTTTTCATTTTTTTAGGAATTCAAAAAGGGGGAGGAAATGAAGGTTTCGAGACTTTTATTCTTGTAAACGATAGTGGTATTTTAGACAGGCATACTTTAAACAAAATGAACGTGTTGCCCAACGTATATGGATATATAAATGCACATAAACCAATCCACTTTGTTTGTACATTTAATGAAAAACGATCTAAGAGTTACGGCATTATCGTTATGTGTTAGTTCTGTATGATGATTTTGGCTATTTGCTTGCTCTAGCTTTGCAGCATCATTATTGTTTTTCATATTTTAACAGTTTTTGGTTGACGTTCAAACAATTTTATAATAAAAATAAAAATGAAAACTATTCAAATTATTCCGGATATTTAAATGAGGGGTAGATTGTCACTAAATACATCTATTTCCTATAAAATAATTTTAAAGGTTCTGGTTTACATGCTTATGATTGTTATCAAAATGGCTAAATTACAGTTATTAAGGGAGAATAGTATGAATAAAATTCTTTTACACTTAGAAGGGGCAGCTATCCTATTGTTGAGTCTTTATTTTTACTCTTATAACCAATTTAGTTGGCTTTTGTTTTTCGTTTTGTTATTCGCTCCAGATATATCAATGATTGGTTATTTATTCAATAATAAAGTTGGTGCCGTGCTTTATAATTTATTTCATACATATAGTTTACCAATTGGAGCTGTTATCTTAGGAGTGCTGTTATCAAGCGAAGTGGTTTTAGAGATAGGCTTAATATGGTCTGCTCATATCGGAATGGATAGGATGATTGGTTATGGATTAAAATATCCAACACATTTTAAGGACACGCATTTAAATCGTGTTTAAATAAACGATTGAACTAAAGGATGTTGTTGGTCTGGATCTGTGTCAAATCTTTGGACACTTTCATTCTATCCTAACTAAATGCCTGTTTCTTTAATAGTGAGAGAGTGAAGCATTTGGCATCGAGCTCCTGTAGTCATGATTCTGTTGCTGAGAATCCAGATGGTTATAAAATAGGTGTATTTTGCAATAGAAAAGTGCAGAAAAATGCGATCAAAAATGCAGAGTGTTGCCACCCTTATAAGCTACTTTCTCTTAGAAAGAGCGTTAGCCAACCCATAACTTTCTCCGTGAAATGAAAGTATATGAGCGTGATGGATTAAGCGGTCAACTAGTGCTGCTGTTAACCTCGAATCTGTAAAGATTCTATTCCATTGGCTAAATTCTAAACATGTAGTTAATAGAAAGTCATCCCCCCAAATTAGCGTAAGAACCAGTTTTATTTAGCGGCCGCAGGTTGACCTGAAAACAGGTCAACCTTCTGTTTTTATCTTAATATTTTTAATTTCTGTATCTTTATATCTTTTTACGTTAATTGATACGGCTAAAAAAGAAGATGTGAAATATAATATTGAGGCTAATATGTATACAAGTTTAACGCCTAAAAAATCAGAAATGGTTCCCATTAGGAAAACAGATATAGAAAATACAATATAATATATGTTACTTTGAGTAGAATAAACTTTTGGTAGATAACTTTCCTCTATAGATGACTGAAAGTAGGTATTTTGCGATACATCTCTAAGTTGATAGAAAGGTCCCATAATAAATACTAAAGTAAGCGCTACAATTGGTGATTTAGTAAAGGCATAAATTAAAACAAAAACACTCACTCCAAAGGATCCCAATATTATACTATAAACTAAATTTCGTTGCATCCATTTTGAAATTAAGACAATGAAAATACCACCAATTATACTACCTAAATAGTAACTGGCATTGATATACCCCCACCAAGTCTCATTTTGTTTTAATATTTCTTTTACGAATACTAATGTGATCCCTCCAATCCAAATTCCCCCTGCAATTCCTTCAATTATCCCCATAATTGTTATTAACCTAAGATTAGCATTCTTAAATAGTATAGACCAGCCAATTTTTATGGAATCCCAGTTAGGTCTAGATTTACTAGCTCCGCGAAATTTTTCAGATATGAGAAGAGTAGATAGAGCAGACAATATATAGAGACTTAATGCGAAATACAAAATATTAATGTTCCCAAAGTGAATTGCTGCTACCCCACCCAAAGACCAACCCAACAAAGCAAGGGATTGGTCCGTCGTACTTATTAAGCTATTGGCTTTTGCTAATTTCTCTTTTTGTACGATTTTAGGTGTTAAAGAGTTTCTTGCAGGATTTGTCCATCCATCTAGGAAACCGATGAAAAAAATGATTAAATAAATAATTAAATTAATCAAAAAATGATTGATATCTTTGAAGTAAAACAAAAGAATAAGTATAAATAGTAAATACGATTGTCCAAATAAAGAAATTCTTAAGATGAACTTTAAAGGATATCGATCTGTTATTATAGGCATAAAAAAGCTACTTAGAAACTTTGCTATAACATGAATCATGGTAACTAAACCCGCTAAAGTCCCTGAGCTTGTAATATGGTAAATCATCATAGTTACTGTCATCATATATAGGGAATTAGCTAATTTCCCCAGTGAATTTCCCATCCACAAAAAATAAAAAGATTTATTCAATTAATATCCTCCTCTACAAGTTTATTTTGGTTCATATACACACCCAAAATCACTGTCACCTCCTCTATCAAATAATTAATCTTTTCTCTTTAAATGCTGAGTATAAATACTCTCTAGCTTTGAAATGATCCTCCCTTTAATATAAATTTAATTTTTATTTTTATATTTTTAAAAAAATATTTTATTTTTTAGGAATATTTTGAGGAGGGATTAAAATGAAAATGAAGAAAAATTGGCGCAACCGTCTTGCTATTGTAATGCCAGTATTGCAAGAAGAAAAATGGTAAAATTCTAAGGGGCAGGGAGAATATTTTTTCCCTGCCCTTATACTGAAGATTGAGGGGGAAAAAGAGTGAGTACTGAAATTAAACATTTACATATAGAAATATATGAAAACGATATGAACTTACTTTCTCAAATTGAAGAGGTTTTAGAACCAGACTATTTAGATTCACTTACTGTGCCGAAGTTAAAAGATTTATTTAACTCACGTATCATTCCAGAGTTGTTAAAAGTGTCCCATCCTGTTGCTGCTGAATATATATTTGGGATGTCAATTGGACATCCACATACATATGTACGTTATAGGTTGATAGATATCGTAAAAAATTGGTTACCGTATTTTTCTGCGGTAGAAACCATTGTTAGATTAACTCACGATCCTGATGATTTAGTTTCTTTTAAAGCTATTGAAATTTGTGGACAAGAAAAAATTGAGGAAAGCTATAAATTACTAGCACCTATTATCGGTGGTGCTAGCAAAAAAGTTTATTCACCTAATAAACCAGTAGGATTAGGAGCACAGAAAGTTCTAAAATCACTTATTGACCTGCTAGGTACTGATGATCCTGAAGAATTACAATTAATAGAAAATTACTATAAAGAACACGGACATTTGTTTAATAGGTATGACTTTGAAGAACCTATCCCTAACGAACTATTAGAAGAGTTTTGTAAAAAAGAAGAAGAAGGAATGATTTTAATTCCTGGTGGTTTTTTCACTTTTGGGCTTGATCCGCATCAAGTGCCTGATAAAACGTTCGGGTGGCATGATGCAATACCTTCTAGGAAAGTTTGGCTTCCTCCATTTTTTATTGATAAGTATCCAGTAACCAATGAAGAGTATGATGAGTTTGTTGAATATACTAAGAAAAATGGTCATATATTCTGCCATCCTAATGAACCTCAAGAAAAAGATCATACAAGAAACACTTTTTGGGATGAACGTTTTAAACCCGATCATCCTGTAACGGGGATTGACTGGTATGATGCATTTGCGTTTTCAAGGTGGAAAGGCAAGGAGCTACCAACTGAATTTCAATGGGAAAAGGCTGCACGGGGAGAAGATGGTAGAATATGGCCTTGGGGTAATGCTTTTAATAGAAATGCAGCAAATTGGTGTGCTCATTGGTTAAATTATACACCTGAAAGTTTGGATGAATGGCGGGAGGGTATTACCTCGTTCTCTGAAGAATTTCCGGAAGAACCTATCAAGAGAGCATCCGAATTTGAAAAGGACGAATATGTTAGCCCTTATGGCGTTGTTGGAATGGTGGGTAATCATTGGGAATGGACACGAAGTGATCTATTAACTGGCAGAGAGTTTCACCCTGGTTTCTCGAATAAACAGAGTAAACATCATGCCTTTGCGGTGTTGAAAGGAGGTTCTTTCTTTTCATTACCGGGTCTAATGTATCCTTCTTTTAGGGGGAAGGATATTCCATTTTGCAGGCATAATGAAATGGGTTTTAGGTGTGTGAAAAACATTCCTATTTATACTTTAAGAAAAGCTATAGGTAAACCAATTACAAATACGGCTATTTATTAAAATTACTGGAATGGCTGACGTAAGTTATTATAAATGTTACGTCAGCCTTTATTATTTATATACTTCGTAATAATAGAAATATATAATTTTGACTCTGGACAAATCGTCACTATTTGTGAATCCATGTAATGAAGAGTGATAGTGTTGTAAAAAAATAAAGTAAAAACTCGAAGTTGTGCATAAGAATGCAACATAACACATGCAGTAAATATCGATGAAATCCATACCATCGGGGTTGCTCCACCCCGTTACTCTTTAGCTCGTTAAATACCCGCTCCATCTCGAGCGAAGCCCAAACAACCATTGGCCCAATCTCGTTTTCAACAAGACAGGAAGACCCTGACCATAGGCATCTTTTCGTTCCTTGCTATTGCGGCGGTCGGTGGGAGACATGAATAAGATTCCTGCTTGCTCAGAAGTTTGTCGGACCTTTTCGCTGTTATACGCGGCATCCCCTAACACACAAACTCCATATCCCATTGCCCCAAAAGAAGCAAGTAATTCTGGTGTCACTGCCACATCATTCCTGTTCGCTGTGGTCAATACGTGAGATAAGATGATTCCCTCGGTAGTGGTACAGGGATGGAGTTTATATCCTTTAAACCAGTAGCATCGGATGGCCCCCCACTTTGCCTATGAATGATAAAGACTGCTTAGAAGGACCGTGCTGTCGATCAGGACGATTTTGAGATACCGTACTTCTAGATCTTTGAGCAGCTGTGCGTGAAAAACAGAAAATCTCTGTTCCCAAAACCACTTTGCCGCACGGGAAAGCGACAGCGATTTTAGATCGCCTATTACATCACGCCATTACCTTTAATATCAAAGGCGATTCTTATCATTTACGAGAAAAGAAAAAGTAGGAATTTATCCTGCCCAGTTGCCTAATTAAACGTTCATAATGGGGAATTTTAAAATCGTTATTGACACCATAATAAAGATATTTACAAAATTTCCCTTAAAAAAGGTAATATATTAGAAATTAATAAGTTTTTATTTTTTGAATCTGATAACATTGTGATTAATTTAAAGCCTTTATATTGACTATTTATCCGGAAATATTTGAGGAATACTATTATCAAAAAATATGAAGAGACTAATCGATTATAACCAGTAATTAATACTAAAATGTTGAAGATGTGTTTGGTTAATGGTCAAGTCCGGTGAACTTCTTTGTCATTTGCGTTCCTAACACATTGTCAATGTTAAAAATGTTGATCAATTTTGTAATGGAATCATCGAATCCATCCAACATGATACGGCCATTCAATTCGTGGGAGTTCATAGAACCGCGGCATATGCGACCGAACTAGTAAGTCGTTGCTGTCTGTTTGCCGGTAAAATCTATGGACTCAATTAAAGGTCATTTGATGTTGCATTGAGTATACAATATAAAATCGAATGATGTGAATGGATGAGGGAGAAAACAGCTGTCGAATCCCATTTAACCTAAGGCGGTGTATCGACGAATTTGTTTTTCGAAAAGGGCATGATGATAGAGTGGCGGCGATGGGAGAAGTGTATTTTATCGAAGCAGGAAAGAAGGAGGAAGCCATTCGAAGCGTATTGGCGTGTGTGTCTTCTTCGGTCCAGTGGGTCGTGAGCGATTTGAAAAAGCCATTCAAGGGGTATATCCAGAAGCGATACGTGTAGCCGATTATTTTTATGTCATTTAGTTGTTTACAGAAGCTTTAGATCGGTACCGTAAAGAGTGCCATCGCAAAAGCACTTGTTAAACGAACAGAAGAAATCATTTCGTTCATATTGTTGCCTTATTCGAATGGTAGAATGGAAGGAACGAACAACAAAATCAAGCTGATCAAACGTCGAGGGGATGGATACAGAAATATCCAACAATTGGCATTACGGGTGCGGCTAGAAACGTCTACCATACTTCAATGGTAGATGCAAGTACAGCTCTTGGTGATGAACTATGATTTTGGAGAATAAGGTACAATATTCATTACCAGGCCTTGATTTATAGATTTCTGTTAAAATAGAGAGGAAGCGCTTTTTGAAACCAATAGTGGAATGGAAGCGTGAATGCAGCAAAGTTTTTGGAAAGGGGAAGAGCCATTTTGATCAAAGCGATTATTTTTGATTTTGACGGTTTAATTGTAGATACAGAGACAGCTTGGTTTGAGGCTTATAAAGAAGCGATGAATGTCTATGATGTCGATTTGCCGCTGGAACGTTTTGTTCAAACTGTTGGAACAGATAATGCGGCGCTTTATGAATTTGTTCAACAGCAGCTGGGGGAAAACGTCAGCATTGAAGAAATTGAAGCGAAAGCCGCAAGTTTTTATCAAATCAAGATGAAAACCCCTCAGGCGCGTGAAGGGGTGAAGGACTATTTAGAAGAGGCAAAGCAATTGGGCTACAAAATAGCGATTGCTTCAAGTTCTAACAAGGAATGGGTCATTCATTATTTAAATGGGCTCGGTCTGCTGTCCTATTTTGAAGTGATTATTACAAGTGAAGATGTGGAGAGCATCAAACCAGCTCCCGACTTGTATCTAAAAGCGCTGGCTGCTTTAGCTGTCCGTCCTGATGAAGCAGTCGTTTTTGAGGACTCGTTAAATGGGTTGAAAGCCGCTTTGGCCGCGGGATTAAAATGTGTGGTTGTGCCTAATCCAGTCACAAAATTTCTAAACTTTCAACAGCACAGCTTGCAGCTAAATTCGATGGCGGAAAAGCGTTTAGCGGAGGTGATCGAGCTGATCAAAGGATAATGGAGAGGGGCATTTTACATTTATATAAATGTGAAAATCTACTTAGCCGAAAGAGAAATGCGATCATAGTGGCATGGAGTCTTGTGCGGGCATGATTTCTTTTGAAAAGAAGCCAGCTGTTATTTGGCATCGTCTCAAGCAAGACGATCATGCCCGCCGCTTTATATCAGGCAAAATAGGGACACAAGTGAAAATTGAGCCCTTGGAAAAAGACGGGTTACAGATGGAAAAGCGCCACCGTATCTCGCGTTTTTAGACGTTCGATCATGTCATACCATGCTTGCGGTTTGTTCGGCAAGACCGCATAGTAGCGTGTTAAAAATGTCACGATAAGCTCAGTCGGAAGTTCATTTACATTTTCGTCCATCGGAAGGAAGCAAAGGTCAAGTCCTTCTACCGCTTCTCCGTCATTGTTCCAGGATGGATGAACATAAGGGAAGTCAAGGCGTTTATAGCCGAGGTGGGACAAGACTTCCCGACGGACATATGGGTCCATCGGCTTCACGCCGCCAAATTCATAATGTTCGACACGATACGGGTCATAAATTTCCGCAAACATGCCAAATAATTGGTTTCCACAAGCGGCTGCCCAAGCGTTTAAGTCTTCTAATCTCTTTTTGGCTAAAAATCGGCCGATTCCAAGTCCCGCTTGCCCGATGATGGTGAAATCCGTCATGGCAATATTGACATCTTCATAATAACGGTACTCTGTTGCGCCCACGACCTTTCCTTCATGAACGGCCACGCATACACGGATTCCCGGATCTTCTAGAGGTTCTTTCCAAAAATCGAATGCTAATACTTCCTCAGGTGGAAATACTTCTTGCATCAATTGGTGCATTTTTTTAACATTCTTCAGTCGAGAAGTCTCCCACTTCTAAATCTTGCGAAGCTTGATGAAAGTGGGAGATGAATCGACTTCGGACAAGGACAGGCTTTTGCCTGTTCAATTGTCTGACCCTGTGGTAAAATAAACCTATGTCGTTCTTTCATAACTGGATATAGGAGGTTGCATGGAGAAAATAAAATGCGAAAACCAAGCTGATCCTTCCATGCGTAAAATATCCAAGGTACAAAAGAACTCCGAATTGTCGGACATCTAGGGTTGGAACGACCCGAAGTCACGCTCAGGGAGACGAAAGGCGGCTTTCGTCGTGGAACTGAGAAGCTCCCACTTCAAGCTTTAGCTAAGTGGTGAGTAGTTCACATAAAGGGTCTTCAATACTCGTGATTCTCCGATATTCCATTTCCTCATTCTCCTTGCCGTCATTTTTTCAAAAACGGATTTTTCCATTCCATCAGGACCGCATAGTTACGAGATTCCTCATCCTCCAAATAGTTTTCTACCACTTTCACCGGAGTGCGGCCACAGCGAAGCAGGAATGTAATGACGGGGTCTTTTAATTCGCCTTTGATCACCGCTTCGAGGTATTGCTCCGCTGTCATTTGATCTGCCTTTTGATGATAGCCGGGCATTCTCCCTCCGCCTAACAAACGTTCTAATCCGAGCTGAATGACGACTTCATACATGGAAAGCATCAGCCACTTTCCCAGCCCTAATTTGCGATAGGCGGGGCGTACGCCAATATCGACAACATAAAGCGTATTCCCGTTTGGCTGATGATTGCGAATATAGCCGTGATCGGTAATTTCTTCCCATGTATGTTCCGGATGATTCGGATCAAAATGAACAATGAGCCCGGTCATCGATCCGGCCATTTCGCCATCGACCTCCACACATAAGGCTCCTTCTGGAAAGAGCGTCACGTGGTTTTTTAATTGTTCCGTGTTCCACCATAGTTCAGAAGGAAAGGGAGGTGGGAAGCTTTCCTGTTGAATGCGGATTAAGCCCGGAAAATCTTTTTCTTCATAATTTCGAATCACGGCTCGAACAGGCCGATCGTTCTCAAACACGTAAAGCTCTTTCCAGTACATGATGCTTCCTCCTTATTTCCAATCCGGATATAAATCTGTGCGGCGGTCGCGCCATGTTGTCACCGATCCGCGCTCGCGAACTTGATATAGCAGATCTAAATCAAGATCAGCGGTCACGACCATATCATGATTGATTTCCCCTTCCACTAAAATGCCGCGCGGAGGGAACGGGATGTCATTTGGGGTAATGACAGCCGCTTGGCCGAAGTTCGCGCGCATAAAGTCGACGGTTGGAAGCGAACCGACTGTGCCGGTTGTCACGACATATACTTGATTTTCAATGGCTCTTGCGTGGCTCGTATAGCGAACCCGATGAAATCCATGACGATCATCGGTGCAAGAAGGACAGAAAATCACATCCGCTCCTTTTGCTTTGGCCATGCGAACGATTTCTGGGAACTCAATGTCATAACATGTCAACATCGCAATCGTTCCTTTTTCCGTCTCAAACACTTGCAATCCTTCGCCAGGAGACATGTTCCATTCTTTCACTTCCGTAGGTGTAATGTGCAGCTTTGCTTGTTCGGCGACTCTGCCATCTGGATAAAATAAATGAGCCACGTTGTACAATTTGTCACCTTTGCGAATAACATGGGTTCCCGCAATGATATGCATCTTTGTTTTCTTCGCCCAATCTATAAATAAAGAACGATAGGATTCTGTAAAATCAGGCAATTCTTGGATGGTCAAAGGCCGGCCTTTGCCACTTTCGATGGACATCAGTTGGGTGGTAAAAAATTCTGGGAATAACACGAAATCCGCTTCAAATTCTTGGGCGGTTTTTATATAATGCGCCACTTGCTGGGCAAATTCTTTGAATGAGTGGATCGTATGCAAATGATACTGAACAGCAGAAACTCTGATTTTCATCATCCCATGCTCCTTTCTTGACATTCACGGCCGAAATTTTTCATGATTCACCCATGAAATGGTGATACTGATATTATTAGATACATGAGCCATTTTCACAAGTACACACTTTTATAGCACTTAGTGTAAAAAAGTATACTATAGGAAGCGGATGATAGCGTGAAAAGAGGACGGGCAAACGATGAATAAACATTTCGCAAGGACAACCGGCATCTCTCCATGTCCTTGCGACTGAAAAAGCAATCCATCATCTTGATTGATCACATGAATTCCCTAAACCATGCGGGAAAGGGAATGTTTATTTCATAGGCTCGTTGCTGGATACGTGGTCCTTTGCGACCGTCTCCATATAGTTTTTCCCCCATTCATACATGGCATCGAGAATCGGCATGAGGCTTTTTCCGAGCTCTGTTAAAGAATACTCCACTTTTGGAGGTACGACAGGATAGACTTTTCGGTGAATAATGAGGTCTTCTTCCAGTTCCCGCAGTTGATTGACAAGCATTCTCTGAGTAATTCCTGGCATAAGAGCCTTAAGTTCGCTAAATCGCTTTGTTCCTTCTTTTCCAAGATGCCACAAAACTAACATTTTCCATTTGCCGCCGATAACGGCGAGTGTCAATTCTTTTTCGCAATTATACGTTTTTCCACAAACACGTCCCAAATTGGCTCACCTCCGTGTCTATTATAACGAAGATTTCAAACGAAACACCATTTCCGCGCGAGTGGATAAAAGTGTAAAAACCGAGCGGGGAACATGTCCTGATTTTGCCTGCTCATGTGAAAAACGGATCAGAAGGTCTTTTTCTACCTTACGACAAGTTGAACGACCGTTTTTACAGGTTTGTTTGATTATAGTATGATAGGAATATGCTTATGAGAGCGGCTGATTTGTGAAAATCCCTACTTTTCTGTTCGAAGAATGGATTATTTTTAGCGTAGATTCAAAAATAATTTTAAATGATGAATGATATAGTTATAAAGGTGTGTCTTTTTTATTCGGGGGTGTTTTTTTGAAAAGGGATGATAGCAAAACTTATAAAGCAATCAAACAACATAAGAGCCATTATCCGAATCCAATCAAGCTGCGCAAAGGGGAAACGGTTATCATTGGTGAAAAATATAATGGAAATGAAGACTGGAAAAATGGGATATACTGTTTCACTGTTGATAATCGCTTAGAAGGCTGGGTGCCAGAACAAATCATCAAAAAACAAGGGAAACATGGGGTAATTGTAGAGGATTATACGGCGAAAGAATTAGATGTTGAAATCGGTGAACAATTAATAAAATGCAAAGAACTCAATGGGTGGTATTGGATGAAAAAAATAGAAACACTAGAAGAAGGCTGGGTGCCGATTGAGAATGTAGTAGAATTAAAATGAACGTATTCAATCTGAATATCTAGGAGCCTCTGTCCTTTATACTTATGCATGAATATAGTGAAGGATGAATGTAAAACGCTTCAAAGGATCTGTTTTTGACGATGCAGGTGTCTGAGCGGCATCGTTTTTAGGTTCGTCTTTTGGGCGTTTGGTTTACCGTTCGTCCTTTGTTGTGCGCTGAAGGCAAGTCCAAAGACTTGTCTTGCGATTGTGGGTTTTTATGGACGTTATGCATTCCGTTTTAAGTGCATGTATATAAGTGAAAACGCTAGTGAATTAGAAGGTGCGACATTTTGAAAACAACGAGACTTCATGACAAGATATTGATTTTTATGATGATCGCAGGAATCGCTCTCAGCCTGTTTTTTTTCATAAAGGGAGATGGGGCTAAGCATCAAGATCATCATATCAAAGGAAAAAACGAGAAGATGGAGCATACCAAATACTCTGGTGTGGATATTATCACCAATACGGACGATGAAGAAACGTACCGCAGCGCGATTCATTACCCGAAATTTCAAGGGGAGCGATTAAATCGTGAAATCGGTCAATATGTCAAAAGCACGGAACAAAAATTCCATGAAGAGTTGGGCAAAGGTGATCAAACCTTTTTAAAGAAACGTCCGGCTGTTTTTTACTTGACCTTTGACATTTATCCAGTGATGGATCATATTTATTCTATTGTTTTTCATGAAGAAAGCTATTATGGAGGAGCAAACGGTAATCAACGTGTAAAAGTTTTCATTGTAGATGTGGAAAATGATCAATTCATTAACCAAACAGAGATGATTCAGAATACCGAACAAGCGAAAGAAAAGCTATACCATCTTTTACTGAATGCCTTTAAGCAGTCCAAGCAATACGGTCCATTTTTGTTTGAAGAAGAATTAGAAAATAAAATGAAACAAGATGGTGCATATGCCAATATGTATTTGACTAACCAGTCATTCGTATTTATTTTTGATAAATATGAAGTAACGGCGGGGGCTGCGGGAACGCCTGAAATCTCACTGTCCTATGATCAAGTCAAAAATATTTTAACAGAGAAATGGGCGGATCGGTTAAGCATTATCCCTGATAAGCCGGAAGATTTAACCGTTCCGAATGGAGATCGTGGAAATGAGTCTCCTTCTAATCCGCCGGCAGAGAAGCCATCATCCCCTCCATCCAAGAGGGTGGCGCTCACCTTTGATGACGGGCCGCACCCGCAGAATACGTTGAAGATATTAAATTTATTAAAAAAGTATGAGGCTAAGGCTACTTTTTTTATGTTGGGAAGCAGGGTTGATTTTTATCCAGACATTGCTAAAAAAATAGCGGAGGAAGGGAACGAGTTAGGAAACCATACTTGGGATCACAAAGATCTGACGACTCTTAATAGCGCAGAAATAAGAAAAGAAATTCGCGATACAAATGAGATGATCAAAAAGACAACCGGTCGAGAGCCTACTGTGTTTCGCCCTCCGTACGGTGCCATAAACGATCAAGTCAAGAGAATGGTGGGCATGCCTGTTGTATTATGGACAGTCGATACGTTGGATTGGCAATCTCACGATCCTCATGCTATGCTGCAAATAGTCAAAAAAAATGTGAAAGATGGATCCATCATTTTGATGCACGATATTCATGAATCAACGGCTGAAGCCGTGGAGCCGGTGTTGAAATATTTAAAAGATGAAGGCTATACCTTTGTGACGGTTTCAGAGTTAGAACAACATTAATTGAAAAAAGAGTGAGAGACTTCTCCGGAAGTATGTTAAACAAGATTCATGGCTGAGCATTAAAAAGGAACTTTGTATGGATTTTATCAACACAACGATAGAAAGCCCCGTGGAGAAAATTCCGAGGGGCTTCGTGTCATTGCAAAATATGCCAATAAAGCGAAGGATCGCCAACAGTTCTTTTGTTTGCTTCTGCTGTCTCCCTGCGGATGAAAAGGAGTCTCGCTAAAGCCGAATAATCCCCATAATTAAAAATCGTGTCTTGTGACAACGAACTGAATGACAACACCAAATGGATCTCGAATCATGGCATAGCCGGAGCTGAAGGAGTTTGCCTGAAGCGGCATTAATACGGTCACATCTTGCTGCTCCGTAACAGCCTCATAAAGCTTTTGAATGGTTGCTTGATCTTTCGATTGTATGCACAAAGAAAAGCTATTTCCAAGTTGCCACGGTCTCGATGGATCTGTCGCTTCTTCGGCAATCATCATCTTATTTTGTCCGATTTCTAGTACCGAATGTGTAATATACTCATCTTGCCCCTCGCTATATTCAAAAGCGGGATCGATTTCTTTCATTTGCTTATAAGTCACTTTTAAAAGCACCTTGGCCTGTAAATATTTTTCGTAAAATGCGATAGCATTCGCCGCTTGGCCGTTTAAAGATAGAAACGGAATCACTTCAAAATTCATATAGCTCCCTCCTGCTTTTCATTTATGAATGTGTGGATCCATGCATAAATCATGCAAAAAAATTCATCCTACACACCCCACCTCTTAATCACCATTGCTTTTTTAGTGTATAATAAAAAGGTGACAGAATAAGGCACCAATAGAGGAGATGTTTATGAAAAAAGCCGAACGATTAAATCTGATGCTCAAATTTATCAATCAAAAAAAGCGGTTTACTTTAAGTGACTTAATGGCTGAATTTCACATTTCCAAAAGAACGGCCCTTCGCGACATCGCTTCGTTGGAAGAAATGGGAGCGCCCATATATGTAGAGTATGGACGGAACGGAGGATATTACTTGCTCAATCAAATGAAATTACCGCCCATCTCCTTTAGTAGCCAAGAAGTGTATGCCCTCTATCTTTCGCTTCAAGTATTAGAAGGATTTACCGATCTCCCGTTTAAAGTCACCTATGAATCGATTCATAAAAAGTTCCATGATGCTTTAAGCGATCAGCAAAAGGAGAAGATCGCCAGAATCAAAAACAGGGTAGTGTTTTATCAAACGAAACAGGTAACCAAATGTCCCTTTCTGGAGATGATGATGACCGCGATTATTGAGCATAACGTGCTAAAAATCCGTTACCGTGATGCGGAGCGATTGATTCAGCCATTGGTTATTTACGCTTTAAAAGGACATTGGTATTGCCAAAGCTTTGATATGGAAAAGAGGGAATATCGCGTTTTTCGCTGTGACCGCATCTTGCATGCAGAGTTGACGGAAACAGAGCCTTTGAACGAATTGGAGCATGTTACGATGTTAAATAGCCACTCTTTATGGAAGCCTTCCGAGAAGGCGATATCGTTTAAGTGTTTACTGGATGACGGCGGGATCGCTATTTTTCAAACCGAGCATTATCCTTCGATGCGGCTTGTTCACGAGGAGAATCACACCTATTTAATAGGCACCTTTGAGCCAAATGAATGGAATTTTATCGTGAGATACTTAAGCAGGTATGGAAAATCGTTAAAAATCATTGAGCCGGAGGAATTGAAAATACATATGAAAGAATATTATATGGATTTCATTCGTCAGTTATAAAAAATAAAAAGACAACTATCCCCAAGCTAAAAACCATGAGGAAAAAGGCTGAATTTGTTATGATCATGATGAACCATTCAGAAATTTTGCATGGCTTGTATAGGAGGGAAATCCAATGAATCCAGTCATTGAAACGATTTTACAGCACCGTTCTATTCGGAATTTTGCGGATCGGCCTTTGTCCGATGAGCAAATTCGCACCATTGTCGAGTGCGCCCAAGCGGCCTCTACGTCCAGCTTTGTTCAAGCTTACTCAATCATTGGAGTCAAAAATAAAGAAGTGAAACGAAAGCTTGCCGAGCTGGCTGGGAATCAGTCTTATGTAGAGAATAATGGCCACTTTTTTGTCTTTTGCGCGGATTTATATCGCCATCAAATCATTGGTGAAATGGAACATATGGATGTATCGGCGTCATTAGAAAGCACCGAAAAGTTTATGGTCTCCCTGATCGACACGGCGTTGGCTGCGCAAAATGCTGTAATAGCGGCGGAGTCGATGGGATTGGGAGTCTGTTATATCGGGGGTTTACGGAACCATTTACCTGAAGTATGTGAACTCTTAAACATCCCGCAACGGGTCATTCCGTTATTCGGAATTGCCGTAGGATATCCGGCGCAAGCCCCAGACAAAAAGCCGCGGTTGCCTTTTCAGCATATTTACCATGAGGATACATACCGGCAGGATCGCACCGAGTTCGAAAAACAATTGGGGCAATATAATGAAGTGATTTCTTCATATTATCAAAAACGCACCAATGGAAAACGGGATGACACATGGACGGAACAAATGGCCAATATGTTAAGTAAGCCAGTCAGAATGTATATGAAGGAATTTGTCGAAAGCCAAGGCTTCAACTTAAAATAGCTTTTATTGCGATATCGGATATGGATGGAAAGCGGGCACAGGAACTATTTTTTACTTTGGAGGCCATATGAAAATTAGTAAGCTTTATTTTCATATTCATTATTGCAATTGGAAGGACCCCCATTCATCGGGAAATCGTGTGCGGAAAGTCGCCAGAACTTTGCAGCATCATGCTTTCCTATTTTTTGATAAAGGGAAGGGCAATTTTACGATCGGAAAAAAGCGATATGCCATTCAAGAAGGCAGGCTGTTTTATGTTGCTCCTCATGTATTCCATTCGCTTGAACTGGATCCAAAGACGCCTTTCTGTTGTCTTACCGTCCATTTTAGCTATGCGAGCGTGCATTTTAATGATCTGCAATGGGAGATCAAACAAGAGACGGATATCCTTCCTTTGCCGTCTGTTCAAGAAGTGAAAGACAATTATCAGGTGGGAGATCTGTTTAAAAAATTAGTGGATAGCTGGAATGCGAAGCTGCCCGGATATGAATTTCTTGCGAAAACGCTGCTGCAGCAATTGCTCATTGCCCTTTATCAAAACAATAAAAGGAAAGATCGCAATGATTCTGTCGCTTTAAAAGTGGAAAAAATGATTCAGTATATGCATCAAAACGTGACGCGAAAGATAACGTTGGCTGAATTGTCGGAAATGACACAGCTATCCCCTTCCTATTTGTCGAGAATGTTTAAAGACATTACCGGATATTCTGTGATTGGTTTTTTTAATAAGATCAAAATGGATAAAGCAAAAGAATTGATGATGGAAGGCAACAAAAAAGTGAAAGAAGTGGCGCAGGCGCTTGGGTTTGTTGATGAGTTTTATTTTAGCCGGCTATTCAAGCGAATGGAAGGGATCAGTCCTTCTGAATTTTATAGCAAAAATGTCCATGGATTATAATATCGTGCATGGTATAAAGCCCATCCGGAAGCTAAAATGAGAATGTGATTGTTCATTGTTCTTGCTGGACAATGGAATGATAAGCAGAAGGAGGGCTTATTTTTTTTGCAAATTTGGAAGAGGAATTTATTGGTCTGCTGGTTTGGAATGTTTGTCACAAGTGTCGGAATGAGCCAGCTTGCGCCCGTATTGCCGCTCTATATTAAGCAGCTTGGCGTTCACAACTCCGCTTCCATTGATCAATTTTCCGGAATGGCTTTTGGGATTACTTATATCATTTCTGCCATTTTTTCGCCGATTTGGGGGCGGGCGGCAGACAAATTTGGACGAAAGCCGATGCTTTTGCGGGCGAGTCTTGGCATGGCCATCGTGATAGGTTGGATGGGATTTGCCCGCAATGTGTATGAGCTGATCGGCTTAAGGGCATTGCAAGGAGTGATTACAGGCTATGGTACAGCCTGTACGACCTTGATTGCCACGCAGACGGATCATGAACACGCCGGCTGGGCTCTAGGAACACTTTCAACCGCCAATATCGCTGGTTCTTTGCTCGGACCGTTGATTGGCGGCTTTATCGAAGATCATTTTGGTTTGCAAAATGTCTTTTTGATGACAGGAGCCCTTTTGCTGATCGCCTTTGTGGCCACCGCTTTATTTGTGCAAGAAGTTTTTTCTCGACAAAACCGAGAGGCGCTTAGCAGCAAAGAGGTGTGGAATATTGTTCCTGAAAAAAGCCTGACGATCACGTTGCTTGTCACCTTTTTTATATTGACGCTGGCGATGTATTCGGTTGAACCCGTTATCACTGTATATGTGGCGGAGTTATCTAAAAATGCTGATCATATTGCATTATTAGCTGGAATGATATTTTCGGCTTCGGGGCTGGCAAACATTATTGCTGCTCCAAGGTTGGGACGGCTTTCGGATCAAATTGGTGCGCAGAAGGTCATATTAGGGGCGTTAATCGTCGCTGGACTCATTTTTATCCCGCAAGCTTTTGTGCATCATCCGTGGCAGTTGATGATTCTTCGCTTTTTATTAGGATTGGCAGCAGCAGGCTTGACTCCTTCTGTTAATACGCTAGTAAAAAGAATCACACCGGATTCTTTGACAGGGAGAGTTTTTGGTTTCAGCATGGCCGCAGGGTATTTAGGCGTATTTGGCGGCTCTGTTTTTGGCGGACAAGTGGCCGCTCATTTAGGCGTTCGATATGTCTTTTTGATGACAGGAGCGCTGTTGCTGATCAATGCTTTATGGGTTTATGTGAAGGTGTATAAAAAGCTTAATTTACAACAAGAGACAATCTATATGAAAAGCAAAATATTATAATGAGGAGAGAGCGCGATGAATGAAAACATTAAAGCCGAGAAAACAGCACTTGTCGTCATTGATCTGCAAACAGGAATTGTCAATAGATCACATTCTCCTTACACAGGAGCACAAGTGGTTGAAAATGCCAGTAAATTAGTGCATGCATTCACGCAGAAGGGGGCTTTTGTTGTTCTCGTTAAAGTTTCCTCTCTAGATGGGAAGGATATGTTACAGCCGCCTGCAGACTTGAAAACCCAGTCGATCTCGTTTCCGGAAGGATGGGATCGTTTAGTGCCTGAATTCGATCAGATCCCAAATGTCCATGTAATCACCAAAAGACAATGGGGCGCATTTTATGGTACGGAGCTTGATTTGCAGCTGCGCCGCCGCGGAATTGATACGATTGTGTTATGCGGAATTTCTACTTCCATTGGTGTAGATACGACCGCACGGGAAGCATATCAGCATGGTTATCAGCAAATTTTTGTGGAAGACGCCATGACGGCTGCAACAAAAGAAGAGCATGAGTATGTTTGTCGATATATTTTTCCGAGAATCGGCCGAATTCGAACAAGTCAGGAAGTGCTTGAGCTTCTTGTTTAACATGCCCCGCCGAAAAATCTCCCACCTCTAAACGAAGTGAAGGTTATATGGAAGCAGCCAATCACTTATAAGCCCGATGTGGCGAAAAAGGATAAGTGATTTCAAACGGGCAGACATATGAAACGGGGTGCATCAAAACGAGGTCTATCATTTGTGACTCTTTCAACACACGCAGTGGATTTTGTCATGATCCTAAGCGTGTGTTTTTTGATATACGCTCATCCGCTTATCATCAAAGATGGAACTTATAACCGCCGCAAAAGCACCCTGTTTTTGCGGCGGCGGGAGGCAAGTCACTCGCTTGCCTCGGTTGTGCTCAAGTGTGATTCGACCGCTGAACAACCAGCCGCTTCTAGGCCCATTCATCGGTCCGTACGGGGTGTGGTTTAACTTGTTAAATATTGACGCATTATATTGTATCGATATGGTGTGAACTCCTCATAGCATCACGAGGAAGGAACGTATGAAATAACAAAATGCAAAATCGCCAGCGCTGAAGAGGGATTGATATATTTATGAGGGCGATCTCCTTTAAAGCGGATCGAGTCGAATTCTTCTAAATGATACGTTTGTCCGTCTACCTCCACTGCTAGTTGTCCAGACATAACCGTTACAAATTCAACCACCCCTGGCCGATGGGCTTCTGAAGTATATTCTCCATATGGCTGCAAATATCCGCGATACAGTTCCATAGAACCGTGGGAGTGAAATAACGGTTCAGCAATGAATACCTCATTGGAGCTGCTCAATTTAAGAGCATCCTGCTTCCTTGCGATGGAGACCTCTGCTTCGATCGATAATAGTGCCGTAATGGGAATATGGAGGCCATTGGCGATTCTCCAGATGACGGATAAGGTTGGATTGGCTTCTCCATGTTCAATTTTAAGTAGTGTTAATTTACTGACACCGGTTTGTTTAGCTAGTGCTTCGATACTCATTCCTTTACTGATTCGAAATTGCCGGAGATTGGCGCCGATGCGCTTTCCTACATTTTGTTCTTCAAAGGCTGCTTCCTTGTTCATGTTGACCTCCTTTATCAATAACATTGTATATTTCATTAAATGAAAAAGTATATTTTAATATACAAAATGTAATTTTTTATATTATAATATATTATAAGTATATTTTATTATATCAGCTTTTTCTCTCCTTATATACTATAAAGTTTTTCTTTGAAGGACAGGCGGGAATGAGTAAGTAGGGTTCATTTCAACATAAGGAGTGGTAAGTAAAATGAGCGATAAAAAGAAATCTTGGAAAGATGGGATAGCTGAAGCACTGCCGCTGGCCATTGCGATCGGGGCATACGGATTGTCTTACGGTGTGCTTGCTGTACAAGCGCACTTTAGCTGGATCAGTGCGGTGGCGATGTCTATGTTTGTCTTTTCTGGCTCTGTTCAACTGATAACCGTGGCAATGCTTACTTCGGGAGCTAGTGTCGGCAGTGTTTTCGTTACCGCCACACTACTTAATTTGCGTAACTTATTATACGGTGCTGCTCTTGCTGAAGACATTGCGCCCGCGAAGAAATGGCGCTGGCTGCTCTCCTTTGGTGTATCTGATGAACCTTTTGTATTAGGAAGCTCGCGGTTTAAGAAGTATGGACCGGATCCGCTTTATTTTGCGGTTGTGGCCGGAACCTTTTATTTTGTTTGGGTGGTCTCCTCATTGGTTGGTTCGCTCATGAGCAATCAAGCCGACCCGCAAAAATGGGGGCTGGATTTGGCCTTTCCGGTGACGTTTGCTGCTCTGCTCATTCCGGGCATTAGAGAAAAACCGGCGGTAGCGACGGCACTGGCTGCTGTCTTCATTGCGCTTGGGCTTGAAGCTTGGCAGCCAGGAAATGAGTGGACCATTATTGTGACTGGAATGGTCGCGCCGTTTGCGGGTCTTTATTGGAGCAGGGGGGCTCAACAACATGCTTAACCATTGGCTTCTGATCGGTTTACTATCTGTTTCTACTTATCTGACGCGGCTGCTCGGTGTGGAAGTAATGGCGGGGCGCCGGATGAGTCCAGTTTTACGCTTGTATTTTAGCTATGTGCCGATTGGCATTATGTCCGCACTTATTATCAAACAAGTTTTTCTTCCCGCAGGCGGGGAGCTAACCTTCTCGCCGCCTGTTTTGCTCGGCTGCTTAGCTGCGGCTATCGTGATGAAAATCAGCAACCTGTTTCTTCCTTCTGTTGTAGTTGGCGTTGTCATAGGTTGGTTTGTTCGCTATTTTGGAGGATAGGAGGACCGTGTTATATATTTGCAACCTATTCAAATTAAATCATTAACATACCTGAAATAGCCGACAAGGGAAATCGTATGCGAACATCCTGCATACGGTTTTTTATCATATCGTACAATGGATATCTTGTCCTTTTTCAAGAATCAAGCGCCGTCGTCTCGGATTGCGCTTTTCTTATGAACAAAAGAAGTGAATGGGCATGCCCGTGCTATTCTCCAAATCGCTGGAATATCATGTTATCATGGGCTGAATGAGCTCCATTGATAAGTCCAGTGATTTTTACATTTTGTATGACAAACGAAGAATAAGAGTTACATAATGTGTAATGAAATATAACATCAGACATCATTATAATAAAACATAATGAATATTTATTGTTTTCGGAATAATAAAAATATAAAAATGCCTGTTTGAAAGGAGCGAACGTTTTATATGGAAACACAAAAACGATTATTAGTCAATGGCGACAGATTGAAGGAAACATTGGAAACATTCGCTGATTTTGGCCGTACAGCTCATAACGGTGTTACACGATTAGCGTTGTCGAAAGAAGATCAGCAGGCGCGAAATTATTTTTGTGAATGCTGCAAACAGCTAGGAATGGCCATAAAAGTAGATGATATGGGAACCATTTATGCGACATTGCCAGGAGTAGAAAACAAGCCGCCCATTGTCATCGGTTCTCATCTCGATACGGTAAAAAAAGGCGGTCGCTTTGATGGGGTACTAGGGGTGGCCGCCGGTTTGGAAGTAGCCCGTACATTAGTAGAAAATCAAATTCAACCAAAAATTCCGCTGACGATTGTCAATTTTACCAATGAAGAAGGAGCTAGATTCGAGCCGTCCATGATGGCGTCAGGAGTTTTATCAGGAAAATTTGCGAAGGAAGTGATGCTGCAAAAGGCAGATGCGGACGGAGTGACGTTTGCGGAAGCCTTGAAAGCAAGCGGATATGCCGGGCAGCCGGAAAATCGTTTAACCGAGGCAACCGCTTTTATTGAACTGCATATTGAACAAGGGCCTATATTGGAACAAGAATCATTAACCATTGGCGTAGTGGAATGCGTCGTAGGCATGGTGTGTTATGAAATCGAGGTAACTGGAGAATCCAATCATGCGGGAACGACACCAATGACGATGAGAAAGGATGCCTTGTTTAAGGCTAACGAACTTATCATGGAAGCGCGCCGTCGGCTTGGATCACTTGATCAGGCGCTTGTCTTTACAATCGGTAGAATGGATGTCTCTCCTAATATTCATACGGTGATTCCAAACAAAGTCGTGTTTTCTCTGGAAGCGAGACATCAAAATCCGGATATCATCAAGCAGGTTGAAGGCATCATTCAAGGATTGACGCAGACATCGGAAGCGGATGGCTGCACGGTAACTGTAAAGAAATTGTGGGGACGGGATACGGTTTGGTTTGACAGCGGGCTTTGCCAACAGCTGGAGCAATCGGCTCGGTCGCTAGGATACTCATATAAAAGAATGGTAAGCGGAGCAGGGCATGATGCGCAATTTATCGCCAGTTATATACCGACGGCGATGATTTTTGTGCCGAGTGTTAAAGGAAAGAGTCATTGTGAAGAAGAGTTGACGGCGTGGAAGGATTGCGAAAAAGGCGTGAATGTTTTGCTTGATGCTGTTTGTGCACTGCAATCGATCTAAAACAGCGCTCTTGAAGGAGGAAGGGTTACAGCTGCTCTCGTTATATAGCAAAAAGATGTAAACAAATAGGATCAACGGAGACCGATTTCTTCTTCACAGATTCATGAAGCAAAAGGAGGGGTTTTGCTAGTTTCAAAGCTATTGAATGGGGCCGTGAAACGGTTCGTTCTTCGGCCCTCTAACCGTCGCGCGAATGGCCATACGAAACATTCTGGAGAATAGATGGCGAGTTCTGTGGTGAAGCTAGAGTCCGTTGAGAATGTATAAGGAAAAGGGAGGTATACCCATGGCGAAGAAGAGCAATTATTTGAAGTCTCCAGATTTGCTTCCGATTGGGCAGTCGAAAAGAAATATAGGAACGTTTGGCTTTGCTGTGATTTGGGTGGGAATGGCGATTGTGCTGGCTGCATTTGCCATTGGCGGATCGGCGATCCAAAGCTTGCCGCTATGGCTTGTCATCGTGGCTACACTGCTAGGGTCTATCGGTATCGGGGTCTTTATGGTTATTATTGGGGATATTGGCGTCGAGCACGGGCTTTCCTTTCCTGTTTATATGAGGGCTCCGTTCGGAACCATTGGGACTCATATTCCTTCGATCGTGCGCGGAGTAACAGCCGCCTGCTGGTTTGGAATTAACACCTATTTTGGAGCTTCCGCTATTAATGGGATTTTACATTTATTAGTCGGATTTGATAATTGGTTTCTTTGTTTTCTTTTGTTCGCGGCGGTCCAGCTCCTGAATACGGCACTCGGAATCAAATCAATTGAACGATTTGCGGATTTAGCTGCGCCCATTATTATTTTAATTTCCTGTTGGATGTATATCACCTTATCGGACCAAGCGGCAGAAGCGGGCAAAGACATTTGGTCATGGGTGGAAAGTCCGGCGACAGGAGGAGCCGCTTTTACAGCGTTTATGATTATTGTGATGGCTAATATGGGCTTTTGGGGAACATTGGCGGCGGATATGCCGTCATTATCGCGGTTTTTTAAAGCGCCTGCGTATGAGCGTAACTGGTTTAAGCGCAATAAAACCCAGCTTGTGGGCAGTTTGATTGTTATGCCGATTTTTAATACATTTATGGTGACGATTGGAGCTATATCTTATATGGCTGTTTCCAGCGCTGATCCTATTGCGGCGTTGCAACAAACAGCCAGCGGCTTTATTCTTGGAATTTTACTGCTGATGATTGTGCTGGCGCAATGGTCTACGAATACGTCTGCGAATGTCATTCCGGCGGCGACGATTTTTTCCAATGTCGGCGGTCCCAAGGTGCCGTTTTGGGTGGGAGTGATAGTGGCCGGAATCATTGGAATTCTCGCTCAGCCATGGAGTTTGTTTGATGTGCTCAACACCGCATTATTGATTATTGGCGCCATTTTATCTTCCATTGTTGGCATTTTGTTCGCTGATTATTATTTGCTTCGCAAGCGGCGAGTCAATGTAGCAGAGCTTTACGAAATGAATGGGCAATATCGGTATCACAAGGGCTTTAACTGGGCCGGCATGATCGCTTGGATCGGGGGAGGGCTTATTGCGAATCTGTTTCCGGCCTATTCGTCGCTTGTCGGCTTTGTAGCCGGTGCGCTCTTTTATTATGTGCTGGCCAAATATTGGTGGTTTAAAAAATATCCTCAAGCGGAAATGGAAGAGCCGAGGGATGAGAAATATTTGGGGATCACTGTTGGACGCGACTGGCACATCGCGACAGATGAAGAAGCGTATATGGCGCCAGAAATCGCTCATTCACCAGCGATGGAGGCGAAGGAAAATTAAGAGATAAGTTCAGCGGAATCTTGGCGTTTCTTCCTTCATATTTCTATTGTTGGTGTTACATTTGTATGACACGGTGCCATTCGTCGTTGAAAGGGGCAAGCGAAGAGCTTGGCTCTTTTTTTATGGCAGTGGGTCAATCCTGAAGACTGCTGCGTTTTTATATAATATAACAACCATATGCGTGACACATTCATTCGTTCACCGCAAATCATCCATGCATCCATGCCGAATCATTATGGAAAAGCGAAAAAGGTAACGTTTTTTGATAGGCTGTTGTCGCTCGTTTCGTTTATAATATAGTGATAGAAACTTCCTGTTCCCTGCTTTTGGCTGAGTACTGCCGAGGGCTCATGGGAAAGGGATGATAAAAAGATCATTCATATCTATTTTCATTCTGTAGGGTAAAGGGGAATCGGGATATGTTGCAAAAAGCCTTAACGATTGCTGGCTCCGATACAAGCGGCGGTGCCGGCATTCAAGCAGATTTAAAAACGTTTCAAGAGCTTAATGTATATGGAATGACGGCTCTTACGACCATTGTCACAATGGATCCAGAAACCTGGCAGCACCGAGTATTTCCATTAGGAACGGATGTGCTAGAATCTCAATTGCAGACTGCCTTTTCTGCTGAGATTGATGCCTTGAAAACAGGAATGCTCGGTTCGGTGGAGGTCATTGAGTTAGCGGCAGCCTATATTGACAAATACGAAATGGAGCGAGTGGTGATTGATCCAGTTATGGTATGCAAAGGGGAAAATGAAGTGCTCCATCCTGAAACAACCGACGCTTTGCGGGATGTCCTTGTCAAGCGTGCGCTCATTGTAACTCCGAACCTATTCGAAGCGAGCCAGCTGGCAAAAAGCGAACCCATTCGAACATTGGATGATATGAAACAAGCGGCCACGACTATTTATGAACTGGGCGCAAAGTATGTATTAATTAAAGGCGGCAAGCAATTGCAGCACGAAAAAGCCATTGATTTATTGTATGACGGAAAAGAATATCGCCTATTTGAAGCAGAAAAAGTAGAAACAACGTTTAATCACGGCGCTGGCTGTACGTATGCTGCGGCCATTACAGCTGAGCTTGCGAAGGGCCGGACTGTCGAAGATGCCGTTGGATTGGCCAAGCAATTTATCTCAAAAGCGGTCCGCCATGGCTTCCGTCTCAATGATTTTGTCGGTCCGGTGATGCATGCGGCCCACCGCCGTTTTTAACACATCCACCGAGAGTCTCTCACCTCTAAACGAAGTGAAGGTGGTGGAGGTTCATAAGCACGATTATAATAGGACTCATGGCCCCTTATAGCCTTAGCTGTTTTTCCGGCTAAGGCTATATCCGCTTTTCATGGTATCTCTATTTCCTTCTTTATCGTTCGTATTCAACAAAACCTTCTTTGACATGTAAATCCTTCTCTCTATTTGTCAAACATGATTTATTTTTTGTAGGCGTTTGTACAGTACAGATATTAAAACAGAAATTTAGTCTATATTTTAAAAGTTTTATCGTTCTCTTTCTTGAACTAAGGAGAAAATTAACTAAAAAAGCTAGATTGACTAGGCGGAAACTTGTTTTACTGTTTATTACTTAGTAAATCGCTGTCCTTTTTCTTGTATTCGGAAAATTGTCTATTTATAAATCTGGAATCTATCCATGTGCAGCAAACAGGAAATCACATATAATTCCATTGATAATAATTATCATTTTTATCATTTGTATTTTACGAGGATAGTAGATGAAAAACTAGAAATATAATCTATTGGAACTGGTTGATATGACCAAATTGCCAATTAATACTAAAGTTATTTTCTACAGAATGGGGCCAATGTAGCATTTTTTTGCTAATATCGAAAATGCATTGACGTGGAGAGGCTGTTTATGTAGCATAGTTAGTGAAGAATTTTCGATAATGATAATCATTATCAATTATGGTATGTATTTGCAACCATTTGATAATGATGATGACCATTTCTGTTTGTTTGGTTTTATGTAAAAATGCTCGACGCAGTTAGCTGAAATCAGCAAAGATGCTGGGAAGGCATGCTTCGCTAGTTGTCATTCATTGACCCATGGGCGGGAAAGGAGTGAAAAGGATGGATCAATGCGGAATAGCAGGAAAAGTGGCTCTTGTTACCGGCGCTGCCCAAGGAATTGGCGAGGCGGTAATAAGGGCTTTTGTTAAGCAAGGGGTGCTGGTTGCGGCTGTTGACCGAAATGGTGAACGATTAGATGCCCTTGTTTCTGAATTGCAGGGACAAGGTTATCGGGTGCAATCGTTTTTGGCCGACGTAGCGAATCGCACTCAAGTGGATGAAGTAGTGGAGAAAGTGGAGCAGAGTTTAGGTCCGATCGAGATTTTAGTCAATGTTGCCGGCATTTTGCGGACAGGGCCTGTAAGCAGCTTGACGGATCAAGATTGGGAAGAGGTATTCAAGGTCAATGCAACAGGTGTTTTTTATGTGTCTCGTGCTGTGAGCCGGCGTATGATTCCTCGCCGCTCGGGCGCGATTGTAACAGTAAGCTCAAACGCAGCGACGACGCCACGGATGTCAATGGCTGCTTATGCAGCGTCAAAAGCGGCTGCAACGATGTTTACGAAATGCCTTGGTTTAGAGTTGGCTCCTTATCACATTCGCTGCAACGTAGTTTCTCCTGGTTCGACTGAAACCGATATGCAGCGAGCGATGTGGACAGATGACAATGGGGCCAATAAAGTGATCGCTGGCTCATTGGAGGAATACCGCCTTGGCATTCCTTTAAAAAAGCTGGCGCAGCCTTCAGATATTGCTGATGCGGTTCTATTCCTTGCTTCTGAGCAATCACGCCATATTACACTGCATGATCTCAGAGTAGATGGAGGCGCTACGTTAGATTCATAACATTCCATGGAGGGAACGACGGATGCAAACAAAAACAATGAATCATGCTACAGCTGAACAGCTGCTTGCTGAATATAAAGCGGGGGCCTCTTTTTTTCTAGCTTCGCCGCGGCAAACTCTGTTAGCTCAAGGAATGGTTGCGGTTGTGCCAACGAATGGCTATGAAAATGAAAAAGCACAAATAATGGATCATATCAAACAAGTGTTAAAAAGGGTAAAACAACAGGGAATCAGTCATCATCCTATGGTGGTGGGCGCCATTCCTTTTGACCATCTGTATCCCGCTCAATTGATGGTGCCTTCAGAGGTGGAATGGGCCGGTCCGCTGTCCTTTGGCCAATGGAAGGAGCCGATTGAACAGCAGGCAGATCGAGAATATAAGGTAACCCCCATTCCATCACCGGAAGGCTATAAGGATGCAGTGGAACAAGGATTGCAGCGCATCAAAGCAGGGGATCTTCGCAAAATCGTTTTATCAAGATCCCTTCAGCTTACTTCAACCCAAAAGGTTGATATTCCGCGACTTTTGCGGCAACTGGCTGTACATAATCCAACAGGCTATACATTTGCTGCGGCCTTGCCAGATCGCGTTGTACGTGCTGATGCAGCGCCCCACGAAATCACCGGGAATCGCACGCTTGTTGGAGCGAGTCCGGAACTGCTCGTTGCCAAATCTGGCATGCAGGTGATCGCGAATCCATTAGCAGGTTCAGCGCCGCGCAGCAGCGATCCAGAAGAAGATCGGCGACGCGCTCAGGAGCTTCTGTCTTCAGCGAAAAATCGCCATGAGCATGCAGTTGTCATCGAAGCGGTAGCAAATGCGCTCAGACCGTTTTGCAAGACATTGGATGTGCCGGAAGAGCCTTCGCTGATTCATACAGAAACGATGTGGCATTTATCCACGGTTATTCGCGGCGAACTATCTTCATCGTCGATTACTTCGCTTGATTTGGCGTTTGCGCTTCATCCGACCCCAGCGGTTTGCGGCACGCCGACCCCAGTAGCGAAGCAGGCCATTCAAGAGATTGAACCGTTTGAACGCGGCTTTTTTACCGGAATGGTAGGATGGTGCAACGAAGAGGGAGATGGAGAATGGATCGTAACGATTCGTTGTGCCGAAATTGAAGATCATACGCTTCGCTTGTTTGCCGGTGCTGGCGTTGTAGAAGGGTCAAAGCCGGAGGAAGAATTGGCGGAAACATCGGCTAAGTTTCGCACCATGTTGTTAGCGATGGGATTAAATGACGACATTCTTAAGTAAGTACGGAGGGGAAAGCCATGTTAAGCGGATGCGTTGCCTGGCCAAAAGAATTGGCTGATTTTTATCGTAAGGAAGGATGCTGGGCGGGTGAAACGTTCGGCGATATGTTGCGGCAAAGAGCAATGAAGTATGGTGAACGGATTGCCGTTACCTCTCGAAAAAGACAGCTTACATATCAAGAGCTTGATCGGCGAGCGGACCAGCTTGCGGCGGGACTTTATCAAATGGGGATTCGCCCGAAGGATCGCGTGGTTCTTCAATTGCCTAATCAAGTGGAATTTTTTGAAGTATGCTTTGCCTTATTTCGCTTGGGGGCGCTTCCTGTCTTTGCCTTGCCTTCCCATCGATTCAGTGAAATTCGCTATTTTTGCGAGTTTAGCGAAGCGGCCGCCTATATTATTGCTGATCAGCATGCGGGATTTGATTTTCGATCACTTGCCCGGCAGGTAAAGGCAGCTGTTCCAACATTGAAGCATGTCATCGTCACAGGAGAAGCAGAAGAGTTTCTATCATTAGAAGACTTGTTTATCGAGCCGATTGAGCTCCCTATTGTCCGTTCCAGCGACATTGCGTTCTTTCAATTATCGGGCGGCAGCACAGGGTTATCAAAAATGATTCCGCGCACTCATGATGAGTATATTTACAGCCTGCGCATCAGTGCGGAAATTTGCCAGTTAAATCAAGATAGCATCTACCTTGCTGCTCTGCCGATGGCTCATAACTACCCGCTTAGCTCACCAGGAGTGCTAGGAACGTTGTATGCTGGCGGAAGAGTGGTTTTGTCGGAAAGTCCTAGCCCAGATGAGGCGTTTCCGCTGATCCAGCAGGAAAAGGTGACCATTACGGCGCTTGTGCCGCCGCTCGTTTGGATTTGGCTTGATGCCGCCTCTTCCCGGCAATATGATTTATCGAGCTTGCAAGTTTTGCAGGTCGGCGGTGCTAAATTTAGTGCGGAAGTGGCGAAAAGAGTTCAGCCTGTGTTGGGTTGCAAGCTGCAGCAAGTATACGGTATGGCTGAAGGGCTCGTTAATTATACGAGATTAGACGATCCGGAGGAAATTGTGATTCATACGCAAGGAAGGCCGATGTCACCATACGATGAAATCCGCATTGTTGATGAGGAGGATCGCGAAGTGGAACCGGGAGAAGTGGGTGAGCTGTTAACAAGGGGACCTTATACGATCCGCGGCTATTATAAAGCGGAGGCGCATAATGCAAAAGCGTTTACTTCTGATGGATTTTACCGAACGGGTGATTTAGTGCGAATGACTCCGTCCGGCTACTTGGTGGTGGAGGGGCGCGTAAAGGATCAGATTAACCGGGGCGGTGAAAAAATCGCCGCTGAGGAAATGGAAAATCATCTTCTTGCTCATCCTGCGGTACGCGATGCGGCAATTGTCTCCATGCCTGATGAATTTCTTGGCGAACGGTCATGCGCTTTTATCATTCCGCGTGATGCGTCCTTGAAAGCGACGGAATTGAGAGCATTTTTGCGAGAGCGTGGGGTAGCCGCCTTTAAAATACCGGATCGAATTGAGTTTGTTGATTCATTTCCAAAGACGCCTGTTGGAAAAATCAACAAAAGAGAATTGCGCAAAAGGATTACTGAAAAGCTGCAAGCATCTCAAAAGACAACGGTATAACCATAGAGAAAGGAAGTGGTCAGATGGGTATTCCAGCTATTCCAGCTTATCCGATGCCTTTGTTGTCAGAATTGCCGAAAAATAAAGTGTTATGGACACTTGACCCTAAGCGGGCTGTTTTATTGATCCACGATATGCAAAATTATTTTCTTGACGCTTTTACTCCAAACGCTTCTCCTTTAGTGGAGCTTGTAAGCCATATTCAACAGATTAAACAGGAATGCAAAAAGCTAGGAGTGCCTGTCGTTTACTCGGCACAGCCAGGAGGGCAAGCCCCGGAGGAGCGCGGATTGCTTCAAGATTTTTGGGGAAAAGGCATTGCCGACGATCCTTATCAAAAAGGAATTATTGATGATCTAGCGCCGGATGCCGATGATATCGTTCTGACCAAATGGCGGTATAGCGCATTCAAAAAGACGAATCTTTCTGAAATATTAAAAGAACAAGGGAGAGATCAGTTAATCATTTGCGGAGTTTACGCTCATATTGGCTGCTTATTAACAGCTAGCGATGCTTTTATGCAAGATATCCAAGTCTTTTTTGTCGCCGATGCAGTGGCTGATTTTTCGCGTGAACAGCACCAAATGGCGATCCAATATGCGGCCAGCCGTTGCGCATTTACCATGTCTACGCAGCAGCTTCTTGGGGTGTTAAAAAGAGCGCAAAATCCGCTGCCGCTCAGCTTAGAAGATGTGCGGCGTCAGGTAGCCGAGCTTCTGCAAGAGGAAGCGGCTGATCTTTCCGATCAAGAGAATTTAATCGACAGAGGATTGGACTCCATTCGCATTATGAGTTTAGTAGAAAAATGGAGAAGAGCGGGAGCAGAAGTTACCTTTGCGGATCTTGCTGCGCGGCCGACTCTTTCCGATTGGTGGAACTTATTATATTTTCCACGAGAAAAGGTGCTATCTCACCAAGATTCGTAGTAAAGGAGGCCGAATCCATGTCCATGAATCAGCGTCTGCGTTTGCCTTTATCGGGGGCGCAAGCGGGTATTTGGTTTGCTCAACAGCTCGATCCAGCAAATCCTATCTATAATACAGGAGAATACGTTGAAATTCACGGGCCGGTTGATCCGGCTCGCTTTGAACAAGCATTGCGTCATGTGTTGGTCCAAGCAGAATCATTGCATGCTCAATTTGGCGAAGATGAAAATGGGCCATGGCAGATCATTGATCCTTCGCCGGATTTCCCATTTTATTTCATCGACGTGAGCACAGCCGCAAATCCGGAGTCTGAAGCGCTTTTTTGGATGAAAAAAGATCTATCTAAACCGGTAGATTTAAAATGCGATCCGCTTTTTACGGAAGCGTTATTTAAGCTTTCTGATCAGCGCTTTTTCTGGTATCAGCGCATTCATCATATTGCCATCGATGGCTTTGGCTTTTCACTGATTGCCCAAAAAGTAGCGGAGACTTATACGGCGCTTATGAACGATCGAATGATCGCTGATGAAGCCTTTGCTTCATTTCGTGAGGTGATAGAAGAAGAGAAAGTTTATCATGCCTCTAAGCAATATGAGCGTGACCGCCAATTTTGGTTAGAGCGTTTTCGCGATCAGCCTGAAGCCGTAAGCCTTTCTGATCGAGCGGCGCGCGCTTCGCATACGTTTATTCGGAAAACCGTCCATTTATCCGTGGCTCAAACCGAACGGTTGAAACAATCGACTCAATATTGGAAAGCGGGATGGCATGAGCTTTTCCTTGCGGCAACGGCTCTTTATCTTCATCGGTTGACAAGCGCCACCGATGTTATTCTTGGCTTGCCGATGATGAATCGCTTAGGTTCCGTGGCGTTGAATGTGCCGGCTATGGTGATGAATCTGGTTCCGCTTCGTCTGCATCTGCATGCAGATATGAAAATGTCACAGCTATTAAGCACTGTTCGCCAGGAAATCAAAGAAATCAAGCAGCATCATAAATATCGCCATGAGCAGCTGCGCCGCGATTTGAAGCTATTAGGGGAAAATCAACGCCTATTTGGCGTGCAAGTCAATATTATGCCGTTTGACTATGGATTGCGTTTTGACGGATATCAAGGAATTACGCATAACCTTTCAGCTGGGCCTGTGGATGATTTGGCGATTAATGTATACGACCGAACAGATGGAAATGGTCTAAGAATTGATTTTGATGCAAATCCGGAGATTTATCAAGCTGATGACCTTGCCATTCATCAATCTAGGTTTTTACAGATTTTGGATATGATCACAGTGTTGCAAGAGGATGTGACAATTGGAAGTGTAGAGCTGCTGCTTGAGCAAGAACGCCGCCAAGTCATCGAAATATGGAACGAGACGACACGGCATCATTCAGAAGCAAGTTTTTTACAGTTGTTTGAAAAACAAGCACAGCAACATCCAGAAGCGATGGCGGTCATTTGCGAAAATCAAATGCTTCGTTATCAAGAGCTGAATGAACAAGCCAATCGTTTGGCCCATTTGCTTGTAGAAAAGGGAGCAGGCCCCGAACAGTATGTAGCATTGGCTCTGCCGCGTTCCGCTGATATGGTTATCGCGATGCTAGCGGTACTAAAAGCAGGTGCAGCCTACCTGCCGATTGATCCTGAATATCCAAAAGAGCGCTTAGCCTTTATGCTTGATGATGCGGAACCGCTTTGCATCATTACAAACTCAGCGACACAACCGAAATTATCGGCGATTTCTCCGCTTTCAATGATTGTGCTTGATCATCCAGAAACCGAAGAGGCAATCAAACGCTATCCTAGCACAAATGTTGAAAATGGGCGCTCTGCTCTTCATCCAGCCTATGTTATTTATACGTCTGGCTCAACAGGAAAGCCAAAAGGAGTGGTTGTGCCATTCCAAAACCTAAATAACTTTTTATTTGCCATGCAAGACAAATTTATGCTCAATGAGCGTGACCGTTGGCTGGCAGTGACAACGATTGCCTTTGATATTGCTGCTTTAGAAATCTTTCTCCCATTAATGAGCGGAGCAAGATTAATCGTAGCGAAAAAAGAAGCCATTCATGATCCGCAAACGCTCGCTGCGCTGATTTCTAATGAAGAGATTACGATCATGCAGGCGACGCCGACACTTTGGCATATGCTTGTGACGTATCATCCAGACAGCATCGCCGGGTTGCGGGTGCTTGTTGGAGGAGAAGCGTTGCCAAGCAGCCTTGCATCGGCTTTGGATCAGCTCGGGTGCGAGATCACGAATTTATACGGACCGACGGAGACAACGATATGGTCCACGATGGCGACTTTGCAGCAGGATGATATTCTTGCTCCTGCGATTGGTAAACCTATTTGGAATACACAAGTGTATGTTTTGGATCGTCATCTGCAGCCCGTTCCTCCTGGGGTAGCTGGTGAACTATATATTGCTGGCGAGGGGGTAGCGAGAGGCTACTTGAAACGGCCGGATTTGACCGCCGAGCGTTTTGTCGCTAATCCATACGGCCCACCAGGAAGCCGTATGTACCGGACAGGGGATCTTGTACGTTGGCGCAAGGATGGCTCTTTAGATTATATCGGGCGTGTCGATTATCAAGTGAAGCTGCGCGGCTTCCGCATTGAGATCGGTGAAATTGAAGCCATATTAACCAAATATGATGAGGTAGAGCGGGCGGTAGTCGTGGCTCGTGAAGATCAACCAGGCGCTCCGCGATTGGTGGCTTATCTCATTCCTCGCGGTTCAAAAGGCGCGCTTGATCTTACCGAACTGCGGCTTTATGTCAGCGAAAAGCTGCCAGATTATATGGTCCCATCGGCCTTTATGATTTTAGAGGAATTTCCGCTGACTCCAAACGGAAAAATTGATCGCAAGGCGCTGCCGGTTCCAGATTGGACGGTGACAATGAAGGGACGCAAGCCGCGAACACCGCAAGAAGAAATTTTATGTGAGCTTTTTGCTGAGGTGCTTGATTTGTCGGCAGTGGGCATTGACGATAACTTCTTTGAACTGGGAGGTCATTCGTTGCTGGCCGCGCGCTTAATCAGCCGCATCCGCGATGTGTTGGGCGTGGAGCTGGCGATCGGCAAGCTGTTTGAATCACCGACGGTGGCGAGCCTTGTTCATCATCTAAAGGAAGCGGCGCACGGGAAGCCGCCAGTGAAAGCGTATGCTCATAAAGACGAGATTCCTCTATCATTTGCTCAGCGGCGTTTATGGTTTTTACATCATTTGGAAGGTCCAAGCCCTACGTATAATATACCGGTCGTTGTGCATTTAACAGGCGAGCTTCAAATTGCTGCTTTGCGCCAAGCTTTATATGATGTGGTGGAACGGCATGAAACGTTGCGGACTATTTTCCCGGATCGTTCTGGCACTTCAAGGCAAATCGTTTTGGAGCCGCATCAAGCACGTCCGGAGCTGATCGTTCAAGAAATTAGCGAAAATGAGTTATCTCGCGTGCTAAATGAGGCGGTGCGTTATAGCTTTGATTTAACAAAAGAGCCGCCCATTCGAGCGCAACTGTTTGTGCTTGGAGCGAATCGATATGTGCTGCTGCTTTTAATGCACCATATTGCAGCAGACGGCTGGTCGCTCACTCCGCTGACTCGTGACTTGGCTAGCGCTTACCACGCGCATTGCCAGCAGCAAAAAGTGGATTGGCCACCTTTGCCAGTCACATATGCTGATTATGCTCTTTGGCAACAGGAATTTTTAGGAAACGAAAACCATCCGGATCATCTCGTTGCTAAACAGCTGGATTACTGGAAGCAGACGCTTGCTGATTTACCTGAAGAGCTGGAGTGGTCGACTGACTATCCGCGCCCTGCAGAGTCCAGCTATGAAGGGGGAGTTGTCGAATTCAAGCTCGATGCGGAGCTCCATCAACGGCTATTAGCTTTGGCGCGTGAGAATAAAACAAGCTTATTTATGGTGCTTCAAGCGGGCTTTGCCGCTCTTCTCACTCGGTTGGGAGCGGGAACAGATATTCCAATCGGCAGTCCAATCGCAGGAAGAAACGACGATGCACTGGAAGACCTTGTGGGAATGTTTATTAATACGCTTGTGCTGCGTATGGATACATCAGGGAATCCAAGCTTCCGCGAGCTGCTTGCTAGAGTGAAGCAAGTGAATCTATCAGCTTATGAAAATCAAGATCTTCCATTTGAACGATTAGTGGAGGTTTTAAATCCGGTTCGTTCGCGGGCCAAGCACCCACTATTCCAAGTCATGTTTGTATTTCAAAATACACCGGAGCCAAAGTTGGAGTTGCAAGGTCTGGAAAGTCGATTAGAGGTTCGCAGCGTCGGTTCTGCCAAATTTGATTTGACGCTGGAGCTTCGCGAAAACCGGATGGGAGATGGCTCGCCAGCTGGATTAATAGGTTTATTTGAGTATAGCCGAGATTTATTCCAGCAGGAGACCGTTGAACGATTTGCCAAGCGGTTATGTCGGCTTCTTAAAGAAGTGGTGACGAATCCAGAATTGCCGATTGGACAAATTCATATGCTGCTGCCAGAAGAACGCAAGCTCCTTCTAAATCAAGCAGAGCATCGACAGCGGCATCTGTCTGCGGAAACCCTGCCAGCTTTATTTGAAAAACAAGTCCAAAGAGTTCCAGATGCGACAGCCGTTGTTTTTGAAGATCAAAAGCTTAGTTATGCCGAGCTAAATAAAAAAGCGAATCAGCTGGCTCATTTTCTCATCAGTAAAGGAGTGGGCCCAGAAAGAGTAGTCGCTCTTGCGTTGCCGCGTTCATTGGAAATGGTGATCGGCATTTTAGCGGTATTGAAGGCGGGAGGCGCTTACTTGCCTTTAGATCCGAATTATCCTGAAGATCGCATTGCCTATATGATGGAAGATGCGCAGCCGATGTATGTGATTGCCAATCAGCAAATGGCCGTTAAGCTTCCGCGTACGCCGAATGTGGAGCATATCGTAGTCGATGCGGAGCATGTTGTGGGGCAAATTGGCCACTATCCGGAAACGAATCCGAATGATGCGGATCGAATCGAAGCTTTATCACCGTATCATATGGCTTATATCATCTATACTTCTGGCTCAACAGGAAAACCAAAAGGTGTGATGATTCCGCATCAAAACGTAGTTCGGCTTTTCCGGTCGACGGAGCATTGGTTCCAATTTTCCGAAAATGATAGTTGGACATTATTCCATTCTTATGCGTTTGACTTTTCCGTTTGGGAGATTTGGGGACCGTTCTTATATGGCGGACGTCTTGTTGTCGTTCCGCACCATGTAAGCCGTTCACCGAAGGAGTTTCTTCAATTGCTCGTGGAGCAAAACGTCACGGTTCTTAATCAAACGCCATCCGCTTTTTATCAGCTGATGCAGGCTGATCGGGAAAACAGCGAATGGTCGAAGCAGCTTTCCTTGCGCTTTGTGATTTTTGGTGGAGAAGCATTGGAGTTGAGCCGTTTAGAAGATTGGTATGAGCGGCACCCTGAGAATCAGCCGAAGCTGATTAATATGTACGGTATTACGGAAACGACGGTGCATGTCAGCTATATTGAATTGGATCGAACGATTCTTTCTCTGAAAGGGAACAGCTTAATTGGTTGCAGCATTCCTGATTTAGAGGTGTATGTATTAGATGATCAGCTGCAGCCGGTTCCGCCGGGAGTGATTGGCGAGATGTATGTGGCTGGAGCTGGATTAGCAAGAGGATACTTAGGGCGCCCTGATTTAACCGCTGAACGCTTTATTGCTAATCCATTTGGACCGCCGGGCTCAAGAATGTATCGCACGGGCGATTTAGCAAAATGGCGCGTAGATGGGACTTTGGATTATATTGGTCGAGCCGATCATCAAGTTAAAATTAGAGGCTATCGAATTGAGTTGGGAGAGATTGAGGCGGTTTTAGCAAAACATCCTCAAATTGCCCAAGTAGCCGTTATTGTTCGGGAAGATCAGCCGGGGGATAAACGGCTTGTAGCCTACATTGTGCCTGCAAAGGATGCCGTGTTTGAATCATCCGAGCTGCGGAAATATGTTGCGGCTAGCCTGCCTGATTATATGATTCCATCCGCTTTTGTCATGATCGAAGCTTTACCGTTAACTCCGAATGGTAAATTGGATCGCGAAGCGTTACCAATGCCTGATTTAGCGATCGAAGTGAATGGGCGCGGGCCGCGAACACCTCAAGAGGAGATGTTATGTGACCTCTTTATGGAGATTCTCCGCTTACCGCGTGTCGGCATTGACGATGGATTCTTTGAACTTGGAGGCCATTCACTCTTGGCCGTTCAGTTAATGAGCCGTATTCGTGAGACGTTTGGAGTCGAGCTGAGCATAGGTGATTTATTTGAAGCTCCTACCGTTGCGGGTCTTGCTGAGAAATTAGAAATGGGAAGCAGTCATAATGCGTTGGATATATTGTTGCCATTGCGAGCTTCTGGTACAGAGCCTCCGCTATTTTGCGTACACCCAGCGGGAGGTCTTAGCTGGTGCTATGCAGGATTGATGACATCGATCGGAACGGAATATCCAATATACGGATTGCAGGCTCGAGGTATTGCGAAAGCTGAGAGATTGCCAGAGACATTAGATGAGATGGCTGCTGATTATATTGAGCAAATGAAGGCTGTTCAGCCTAAAGGACCATATTACTTATTAGGATGGTCGCTAGGCGGAAATGTCGTGCATGCGATGGCGACACAGCTGCAGCAGCAAGGAGACGAGATTGCACTTCTAGTGATGTTAGACGCATACCCTAGCCACTTTTTACCGATTGCTAAGGCGCCGGATGAGCAAGAGGCCTTGATTGCATTGCTTGCTTTAGGAGGATATGATCCGGATAACATGGATGGGAAGCCGTTGAATTTGGAGAATACGATTGAGATGCTTCGGGGTGACGGTAGTGCGCTAGCTAGTTTAGAAGAGTCCACCATCTTAAATCTTAAAAACACGTATGTAAATTCTGTCCGTATTTTAAGTGAATATATGCCACGGCGCTATAAGGGAGATCTCCTATTCTTCCGCTCAACCATTATTCCGGAATGGTTTGATCCAATCGAGCCGGAGGCATGGCTACCATACATCGATGGCCGAATCATTCAATATGATATCGAATGCCGCCATAAGGATATGTGCCAGCCTGGGCCATTGGCTGAAATTGGCCGCGTTCTTGCTGATCAATTAAGAAATAAAGTGATTTCATTCCAATGAATGGAGGGAGAGGTATAAAATGACCAACCCTTTTGAAAATCAAGATGGGACCTATGTTGTCTTAATCAATGAGGAAGGCCAGTACTCGCTCTGGCCGTCCTCCATTGCGGTTCCTTCCGGTTGGAAAATTGTGTTTTCAGAAAATACACGTGCCGCTTGCCACGATTATATTCATACACACTGGACGGACATGAGGCCTAACAGTTTGCGAGAAATCAAAAAATAAAATAGATCATCCGCCTAGACCGTGGATCAAGTTCAGTAGCTTCAACACTTGTCGTAGAGCAGTGGCTTCTGTGGACTCTTCCACTTACACCTGATGAATAGGTTAAATAAAAACTTAACGACTTTAACTTGGCAATGAACGGTGCCAAATCGGAGTTGAGCAGGAAAGGATCAAGCTCTTAGAACACCTGCTTAACTCTTCTTTTATTTTCCACACGATCAAGCAAAACGGAAATGAGAGAGGAGAATGGTTGCCGTGGTGGAATGGGAAATAGCGAATTCAGTTCCTCATTTAACGAAGCATGCGTGCCAGGTTTGGCTCGCTAACATCCGCGATCTACAATCGTGGCATATTCGATTGCTGAATGCGGAGGAAAAGGAAAGAGTACAATCATTTCGGAAAGAGCAAGATCGAGCTCGTTTTATGATCGGTTGTGTATTAAGTCGCTTTGTATTAGCGGCGCAGCTCAATATGGCTCCGCATGAAGTGCCGATTGATCGCACTTGCTCAGCTTGTCGTAAGGCTCATGGCCGTCCGCAGCTGCCTGACCGTTCATTGCAATGGTCGATTTCTCATTCCGGTGAGAGAGTTCTCGTTGCTTTTACAGCTGGCATCCCCGTTGGTGTCGACATTGAGTGGATGGATGACTCTCACGCTTTAGATGTAAGGCAAATGGCCAATGAAGTGCTAGCAGAGGAAGAAAAATATCATGTGCTTCAAGCATCGCCTCAGGAGCAAAAGAGGGCTTTTTATACATATTGGACAAGGAAAGAAGCGATATTGAAAGCAACGGGCAAGGGATTGCAAATTTCTCCATTGCATGTGATCGTATCTGCGCCTCATCAAACCCCACGGTTACTTTATTTGAAAGATGACCCTGATTGCCTAAACCGTGCAACGATGTATCCGTTAGAGATTGATAACGGTTATGTGGCCTCATTAGCTTTGCTGGATGAAGCGAGCCAAAAAATAGAACGATATGATTCTGGAAGGTTGCTGAGGGAAGGGTTTGGCTGGAAAGATGAGTATAATAAATAAAGATGTGAATGATTGAGAAGGGATGGATAAGGCTGTTCTCAACAGGAGAACAGCCTTGTTTTTTTGCCGTGTGTCTGCGTGTTCCTGATCTTCGTGTGTTGAAAACACCCTATTCTCTTTCTTTTCAGATGCTATCTATATCAAATAGTTGAACTTGAATGGGAGTATATTGTGAAAAAGGGAATGATTTGATATAATTATTATAATAATGATAATCATTATCAAATGCTAAATAACAATGAATGGTCAAAGCTCGAATAAAATCGCTCTTTTTCATGTATAGATGCAGAAGCAAGAAGGAGGGAGAAAGATCATGGTCCAATCTGAAATGATCAAGCAAGAGGCCGATGAGTTTGCTTGGGATCGCTCGTTTTTTAGAATGCGGGAGATGCAGTTTATCAAAGAAGAAGGCGATTGGCGGATCGAACAGCAGCTTACAACTTCTCATGTACTGATGATCGTTAAAGGTGGACAAGGACATTTTATGTTAAATAGTCACAGGTATCGACTGCGGCAGAATACCGCTTATATGTGCTCCCCTGGTGATACATATGGAATTGAAATAGAAGCAAGAAGTAAAATGTTCTTGTTTAAGTTTGACGTGTTTCAACGGAAAGGTTCAGGATATGAGTGCCTATCCGATCACGGGGAATGCTTCTTTCCGTTACAGGGGGAAATCCCTGTGTTTCCTGCGGATCGGCTGATCTCGTTATGTGATGAAATTTATGATCATTGGCGAAGCGAGGATGAGCTGGAACGGTTTCGCTGCCAGCTTGCTTTCCAAGAGCTGTTTTATTATATCATGAAGCATCGTTCGCCTTTTCCTAAAGAATCACGAACATCGCTAGAGGCCGCTAAGAACTATATGGAACGTTATTTTTATGAGAATTTGACGATTGAGCAATTAGCAAGGATATCCAATATTAGTCCTAAATATTTTGTCGATTTGTTCAAAAAAACGTATGGAATGAGCGCAATGGATTATTTAACAGAGCTTCGGCTGAATAAGGCGAAGCGTCTGATGGCGCAATCTGACGCTAAACTGCGTGATATCGCCCATCAGGTTGGTTATCATGATGAATTTTACTTTAGCCGTAAATTTAAAAAGAAGGTAGGGGTTACGCCGACCGCTTATATGAAAAGCCGCCGGCGAAAAATTGCTGCTTATACGTCTCCGATTACCGGCCAATTGCTTGCATTAAAGATTATTCCTTATGCGGCGCCGCTTCATCCGAAATGGACGGCTTATTATTATAAAATGTACCGTGACGATATTTCTGTCCCTCTCAGTGCTTATCGCAAAAACCAAGATTGGGAATCGAAAGTTGAGGCTCTGTCCCATGAGCGGCCGGATGTGATTATTAGCACAGACGATCTCGAAAAGATGGAGAAGGCGAGGCTTGAACAGATTGCTCCTATTTTTTATGTTCCGTGGACTGAGAAAAACTGGCGGGAGCAGCTGATGCTGACGGCTGAATTTTTAGGAGAAGAGAAGGAAGCAGAGAACTGGCTTCAAATGTATGATCGAAAGGTGAAGTTTGCTAGACAACAGCTAAAGCGAGAAGTAGGAGAGGACACATTTTTGGTCGTGCGAATCTCGAAGCAGCATTTATATGCTCATTGCAATCGTGGCATGTCAGAGGTGTTTTATCAGGATTTGCAAATGAATGCCGCGTATCCTAAGAGCGGTGCTTACAACGAGCCGATTGCGCTCGATCAGCTTGCTCAAATAGATGCGGATCGTTTGTTGCTATTAATTAGGCAGGAAGAAGAAACGTTAGCTTTTTGGAATCAATTGCAATATTCACTTCCATGGCAAGAACTGAAAGCGGTTCGCCATCATCAAGTATATGTGCTTCCTTCCGATCCGTGGGTGGAGTACTCGGCATATGCCCATGATCGAATTATTGATGAATCGTTAAAGTTTTTTTCTGGAATTTGTCCAAAATGAATTTCGGATACTGTCCATGTTCAGGGTGGAAGATCTAAATTATAATCATAAATGATAATCATTATCACCTAGAGGATGAGGGGAGGACTTAAGAGAGACATGAAGAGAAACTATCTTTATCTAGGTCTGATAGCTCTACTTATTTTAATATTAAGCGCTTGCGGCGCGAAAGAATCATCAGCGCCTGAAAAATCGGGGGATAGCTCGAATAAAAAACAAGAAACACAAGCAGATCCAAATGAAAAGCATACGATTCATTATCTTGGAAAAGATTACACAGTTCCAGTCAAAACGGATAAAATCGTTATCACTGGAAGCATGGAAACCATGGAAGATGCGCTTGTGTTAGGAGTAAAGCCGCTTGGGGGCATTACGGTTGGCGGCAAGTTCCCAGAAATGTTTAAGGACATTACAGGCTCTACTGTCTCTATCGGTGAGAAAGTGCAGCCTAATATTGAGGAAATCTTAAAATTAAAACCAGACGTTATTTTCTCGACGACAAAATTCCCGCCAGATGTTGCACAAAAACTGGAAAAAATAACAACAACGATCCCGGTTTCTCACATCTCAACAGATTGGGAAGCGAATTTGCGTGTGTTGGCAGAAGTTACTGGAACACGAGACAAAGCTGATGAAGTATTAAACCAATATAAAAAAGACTTAGAAGAAGCGAAAGCGAAGCTGGGAGACAAGCTAAAAGATAAAAAGGTCGTGGCGGTTCGCATTCGCAGCGGAAATATTATGATCTATCCGCCAGATGTATTTTTCAATCCTTCGCTATATACGGATTTAGGACTGACCGTACCTCAAGAAATTCAAAATGCGAAAGCTCAGGAAATGATTTCTTTAGAGAAATTTAGCGAAATGAATCCGGACTATATTTTTGTGCAATTCTCAGAAGATGAAAATAAAAACAATCCTAAAGCACTTGAAGAGCTGCAAAACAATCCAATTTGGAAAAGCATCAATGCTGTGAAAAATGATAAAGTGTTCGTCAACGTTGTCGACCCGCTTGCACAAGGCGGCACAGCGTGGAGCAAAATCAATTTCTTGAAAGCAGCTGTGGAGAAGCTCGGCAACGAATAATACAAGGCAGGTAGCGTCAATATGCAATTAAGAATTTCTCCGTCAGCCCTGATTTTATGGCTTTCACCGGTTGCGATGGTGTTTATCATCATCGCATCTATTTTGTATGGGGCCAAAAATATAGATGCGTGGACTGTTTGGAAAGCGATAGTTGATTTTGACCCGAATAATGTGAATCATCAAATTGTCAGGCATTCCAGACTGCCAAGAGTGATCGGTGCTCTTTTGATTGGTGCATTCCTTGCGATTTCAGGAGCGATTATGCAAGGGATGACAAGGAACTATTTAGCGTCTCCCTCCATTATGGGGGTTTCAGATGGTTCGGTTTTTGCGATTACACTTTGCATGATTATTCAGCCGGGCGCCTCTTCGCTTGAGATGATCATGTACTCGTTGGTTGGTTCAGCTGTTGCCGTAGGCTTCGTGTTCTGGATGGCCTCCGTCCTGCCCAATGGAATGTCGCCTGTTCGAATGGCGATTATTGGAACGATTATCGGAACATTTTTGAGCAGCATATCAGCCGCTCTCTCTTCTTATTTTCAAGTTTCACAGGATGTGAGCTTTTGGTACAATGCCCGGCTGCATCAAATGGACCCTCATTTAATTAAATTGGCAGTGCCCTTTGCCATTGTTGGCCTTGCTATTGCCATCATAATCTCTAAATCGATTACTATTTTGTCGTTGGGAGAGGAAATATCGGTCAGCTTAGGTCAGAAAACGATGGTGATCAAGGCCTTGGCGATCGCCAGCGTGGTTATCTTGACAGGTATTTCTGTTGCTTTGGCTGGCAATATCGGTTTCGTTGGTTTGATTATTCCTCATATGACGAGGTTTTTAGTGGGGGTTGATTATCGCCGAATTATTCCTTGTGCCGGTGCTCTTGGGGCGATCTTTTTGGCGCTTTCCGATATTTTAAGCCGATTTTTAAATTATCCGTTTGAAACACCGATCGGGGTCGTTACAGCTTTGATTGGTGTGCCTTTCTTCCTCTATTTAATTTATACGAGAGGGGGAGGAAAGGATGCTTAATCATTCAGCCAAGCGCTATTGGTTAGTGTTATTTAGTAATATTGTCATTATATTGTTGGCCATTTATATTAGTCTAACAAATGGAATATTTGATATAACCGTTCAAGATGTCTTAAAAACACTACTGCGAATTGATCCGGTCCCGGAGCATGATTTGGTGATTTTGGATTTCCGTCTGCCGCGTATTGTCATTGCTGCGTTGGTCGGTTTTGGCTTGGGAATTGCCGGAGCGACCATCCAAGGAATTAGCCGGAATGGTTTGGCTGATCCAGGAATTTTGGGCATTAATGCTGGAGCTGGAGCCATGATCGTCATTTTTATGCTTTTCTTTGGAGGGCGCATGACAGTGGAAAGCGATTGGTTATCGATTTTAGCGATGCCGCTGTTTGGATGGGTTGGCGGATTGGGTGCCGCCCTGCTGATTTATCTATTTGCTCGACAGAATGGCCATTTAGATACGCAGCGCCTCATTCTTGTGGGAATTGCCGCGGGGTCTGGCTTTGGGGCTCTATCCTTATATTTATCGTTAAAGATGAATCCACAGGATTTTGAAATGGCGACGGTATGGCTGGCGGGAAGCATTTGGAACGCCAATTGGCAATATATTGTTGCCATGTTGCCGTGGATCATTCTGCTGGTGCCGATTATTATAAGCAAAGCTTATATTCTCGATTTGTTCCAATTGGGGGAAGATAGTGCAAAAAGCTTAGGGGTTTCTACTGAAAAGGAAAAAAATATATTGCTACTGACGAGTATTGGTATTGTCAGTGCGTGCGTGTCTGTGTCTGGAAACATCGGTTTTGTTGGTTTGATTGCTCCCCATATCGCCAAGCGTCTCGTCGGGATTTATCATCAGCGCGTCATCCCTATTAGCGGAACGATTGGCATGTTGCTAGTAGTGGTTTCAGACTTTATTGCTAAAACGGTTTTTGCACCTGTCGAACTGTCTGTCGGAATTGTTATCGCCATCATTGGCATTCCTTACTTCGTGTACTTGCTATTTAAAACGAAAGTGTAAGAGAACAGGGGACATCTTGAAAACTGAAAAATGGAGGGTTGCTTATGGAGCTGAGCCAATTGCTGCGAGATCGCCGTTCCGTTCATATATTTGAAGATCGTCCTGTATCACCTGAGCTTGTAATGGAGCTGCTTGATACAGCTGTTTGGGCTCCTAATCACCGTCTGACTCAGCCTTGGCGGTTTATTTTAACATATGGAGAAGGCCGTAGAAAAATTGCTGATGCCGTGCGGACAATGAAAGAAAACAAAGAAGCGGACCCATTGAAAAGAAAGGAAATCGGCCAAAAATTTTACGATAAAATCATGTCTATTCCCATGATTTTAACGGTGTTGATGAGGGAGGACCCTAATTTGGTGGTTAGAGAAGAAGATTATGCAGCAACGAGTTGTGTGATCCATAATTTTAGTCTGCTCGCATGGGAAAAGGGGATCGGCATGGTGTGGGAGACATATGGATGGCTACATGATCCTATTTTTCGGAAAGCGATGGGAATTCAGCCCGGAGAGAAAGCCGTTGGCAATCTCCATATCGGCTATCCTGCAAAGATTCCACCCGCTCGGCCGCGTATTCCAGCTGCGCAATTGACCACTATTTTTAATCAAGCATAAAGCCGAGGTTCGTCGTATGTTAAAGGAAAGTCATATTAGGGGAACATTGACGACGGAGAGTTGGAGAGGGAGAAAGCTGTTGATTTATCTTCCTCCCTCCTATGCAAAAGGCGTTAGCCGATATCCAGTTGTCTATGTTCAAGATGGAGGATATTTATTTGATCCCTTTCAAAGTGATGCTCTAGTCCAGCTTGAGCTTATGTTTGCCCACGGGGAGCTTCCGGAGCTTTTATTTGTGGGGATTGAGACAAAGAACCGATTGGATGAATATACACCGTGGCATGCGAAGGCGCTATCTGAACGGTTTGCCGATTTTGGCGGAAAGGGCTCACATTACCTCGCCTTTCTTGCCGAAGACCTTAAACCATATATAGATGCTTCCTATCAAACAGATGGATGTCAGCGGCAAACAGGCCTGGTCGGAGCTTCTCTTGGCGGTCTCATCTCGATGTATGCGGCTTATTTATATCCGCATGTATTTGGCAAAATCGGCTGTCTTTCAGGTTCATTTTGGTATGAAGGTTTTCTTCATTTCATGGAGTCACATATAGTTGCCTCCGATTTAAAGATTTATATGGACGTAGGAAGCATAGAGGGCATTGAAAAACAAAATGTTCAACGAGAAATGGTTTCAAGAACAAAAGCAGCCTATGCGATATTAATGAATCAACAGCTAAGCAACAAGAGACTCAAATTTGTCATAGAGGAGGGGGCTCCTCATGCTCGCCCTTTTTTTATTAAACGATTTCCAAGCGCAGTGAAGTGGTTATATTCAAATACAGAAGGGGAGCAGTAGAAGGCGGCTGATGATTCGATGAGCAAGAAAGGAGGGAGTAGGGTTGGATGCTAAAAAAAGTGAGTTGTTTTCTTCAGCTGTTCATACGGCAGGCGTTAGTGAGTTCACAATTCCGCGAACGAAGCAGCGTGTGATGTATTCTCACTATGGGAATCGTGAATATCGGATTTTTGTCGCTCAACCTTATGCGGATCCGCCTCCTTCGGGATTTCCGGTGATTTATGTACTTGATGCCAATTCGGTATTTGGCACGATGGTGGAAGCGATGCGCGTGCAGGCAGGACGTCCTGATCGCACAGGAGTTGTTCCTGCGGTGATTGTTGGTATTGGTTATCCAACAGAAAAGCCATTTTCTCCTGCCCGTTTTTACGATTTTACCATGTCTGTTCCGGAAAGCGAATTACCTGCTCGTCCAGATGGAACCGCATGGCCGGAAATGGGAGGAGCAGCGGCTTTTTTGGAATTTATTGAAACGGAACTGAAGCCTGAAATAGAGCGAGAATGGCCAATTGATCGGACGAGGCAGGCCATTTTTGGCCATTCTCTCGGTGGCCTCTTTGCTCTGCAGGTGCTTTTTACGAAGCCGACTGCTTTCAGAACGTATATTGCTGGAAGCCCTTCGATTCATTGGAGCAAACAGCTATTGCTTGAAGCGGAACAACGCTTTGTTGCTCGCATCAAACAAGAAGCGCTCAACGTTGACGTACTTCTGGCGGCTGGAGAGTTGGAAAGAAGCCACAAAAGCCGAATTAACGCTCATGCTGAAGAACTGGCGGAACGCCTTTCCGCTTTAGCTGATTTGGGGGTATATGTGGAGTTTCAGGAATTTGCCGGAGAAGGGCATGTTTCGGTATTGCCAGCCCTCATCAGCCGAGCTCTACGGTTTGTATCGAGAAACAGCATATAACGAATCGTTTCGTCCTTAGGTTGCATCAAATGTTCATCTTCACATGTTAGGCAATAAAAATATCAGTGCCATTAGAGATGGCAGACAAAAAGGGCTCGGATCGGAAGATCTGAGCCCTTATTATTATTTGAATCTCAATCGGATACAAGCTGCTTTTCTATGAGGGCCATTCTCTTATTCTTAAGTTAGGAGCGGGGGATATCAAGGTGTTATTATTGGCATCATCAGGTAAATGGTATGGTTCTAACCTTCACCCCATGAATGCCAGATCCCGTCCATTCATAAAGAATGCAAACATTCGAAGGTAAGCTTTATCCATTATCGCTGTTCATTTTTATATCATTTTCTTTAATTGGGGGATTCATTTATTTCTTTAATAGCAAGTAAATAAAATAAGGTGCGCCAATTAAAGAGACCATAATCCCGGCTGGAATGCTATTGGGATCAAAGATATTTCGGCCGATCAAATCAGCGATTAATAAAAACCATCCGCCAAGGAGCAGCGCGATAGGAATAAATAGTTGGTTTCTCGGTCCTACTAACGCTTTTGCCATATGCGGTGCCATCAGCCCGATGAAAGAGATTCCGCCCGTCACTGAAACGGTGGAGGCGGCCAAGGCTACGGCTGCGAGAAGCAAAGAAATTCGTTCTTTTTCAACCGACATGCCGACGCCAACGGCTACCGGTTCACTTAACCCAAGCAAATTCAAGCGATTAGCTTTATATAAAGTAAAAGGAATGAGCGTGATTAACCAAGGAAGCAAGGCCAAAATAAAGGGCCAATCATCGCCCCAAATATTCCCGGCAAGCCATTTAGCGATAAAATCGACTTTTGCCCGTTCAGCGGATGAGATTAAGACAATCATCACTCCAGAAAGCGCCATTGAACATCCGACACCAATGAGCACGAGTTTTACTGGTTGGAGACCTGCCTCCTTTTTATATGACAACCCATAAATGAGAACCGCTGTAAACAAAGCGCCTATAAAAGCAAGGAGCGGAATCAAATACACAAAAGAATCAGCACTGACAGGAAAAAAGAGAAAGAAAATGGCTACAGCAACGCCGGCGCCGGAATTAATTCCTAAAATGCCGGGATCCGCTAAATCGTTTCGTGTTACTCCTTGTAAAATCGCCCCAGATAGTGCCAACGCCATCCCCGCTAATAAGGTAATGATGATGCGAGGGAGACGGATCGAAAATAAGATAAATTTTTCTTTAAACGTTCCTTGGCCAAACAAAGTCGGAATAAGCCGATCATAAGAGAGAGAAGCATAGCCCATTCCCATTCCAACCACGATTGTCAAGATAATGAGTGCGAGTAAAATACATATAATAATGCGCTGTTTTTTGATTAAAGCCGATTGAATCATGAGAATGTTTTTCCTCCTTTATGCACGATGAACAGGAAGAAAGGCAATCCCATCATCGCTACAATGGCTGCCACTGGCGTTTCATATGGTGCATTGACCGTGCGCCCAAGCGTATCAGCTAAAAGTATAAGCGTCGCTCCAACAATAGAGGACGTGGGGATAATGTAACGATAATCCGTGCCGACGATCGCCCGAACGATATGAGGAACCATTAAGCCAATAAAAGTCATATTGCCGACAAGGGCGACTGAGGCGCCAGCCAGCAAAATAACAACGATGTACAAAGTCGCTTTAATTTGCGTAATTTTTTGTCCTAATCCAACGGCTACTTCTTCATTTAAACTCAAAATCGTAAGCTGCTTTGAGAGTAAAAGCGAAACAAGGATACCAAGCAAAATAAACGGAGCGATCACTTGAAGCTGCCCCCATGTTGTTCCAATCACACCGCCGGCGGTCCACATCGATACATCTTTTGATATTTTAAAATAAATCCCAATTCCTTCTGCGACCGCATATAGAAAAGTAGAAACAGCGGAACCGGCTAAAACAATGCGCAGTGGGGAAAAACCGCCTTTTTTGATAGTGCCAATGCCGAATACGAGGAATCCTCCGGCGGCAGCACCGATAAAGCAGGCCACCATCATACTAAAATAATTAGCCGAAGGCATAAAAGCAATGGTGATCGCCAATGCGGCATTGGCGCCAGCAGTAAGTCCAAGCAACCCCGGATCGGCTAAGGGATTTCGCGTCATTCCTTGCATAATCGCTCCAGAGGTGGATAAGGCAGCTCCTACGAACATGGCCGCCACCTCGCGGGGAAAGCGAAGCTCGCGAATAATCGAAAAGGGCTCTCCTTTGATATCAGTGGTGAGAGCGAGCCACACCTCTTTTAGCGTAGTATCTGCCGCCCCGAAGACCATGGCAGCTGAAAACATAGCGATCAATACAAATAAGGCGATTATAAGCTTGTATATAAATGGAATCGAACGATTTAAGTTCGCCTTCATGTAGTTCCCTCTTTTCGTGTGTATGTACATAAAGGACGAGGAATTCTTGCTTTAAGAATTCCTCGTCTGTGCTTTACCATATACTAATGGAGTGCTCATGATATAGAAACGGATAACGCTCTTTTTATTTGCCTAAAAAATGCTTAATAAAGAAATCGAGCTGATAATCCAATGTAAGTGGATCGTTAAAGTAAAATTCTCTAGCATCTGCTTCAAATACATGATTGTTTTTGACTGCTGGAATGTTTTTATAGGTTTCTGTTTCTTGGAATGAGTTATCAGTATCTGGGTTTTTGCTAATAATTAGATAGTCTCCAGCAAATTGAGGTAATGCCTCTAGCGATAATGCATAGTAGCCTGGCTTTAACGCTGTTTCTTCTACTTTTTTCGGCATTTTTAGTTTCATTTCTTGATACAGTATCTCAGTTCCTCTTCCCCAATTATTACCAAATACATAAATTTGTTTGTCAAAATTTTCGATGACAGAAACAGTAGCATTTTCGCCAATTTTAGCCCGAATTTCTTCTCCGGCTTTTTGTGCGCGTTTCTTAAAGTCGTCGATCCAAGCTTTAGCTTCTTTTTCTTTATTTAAAAGCTTTCCAATTTCCAAAAATTGTGTGAGGTAATCTACTTTTCCGTATGTATATGTGACAGTAGGAGCGATTTTGCTTAGTTTATCAATATTTTTAATATTGGATAACCCAATAATCAGATCTGGCTTTAATTCTATGATTTTCTCGATGTCTTCATCCGATACTTCCGCTACGTCTTTTAGTTTGTCTTGGAAGCGAGGATTCATTTTAGACCATGAGTCAACACCAACTAAATTTACTCCTAAAGCCATGACATGGCCCGCAAAAGAAGAGAGCACTACTACGCGCTTTGGATGTGCAGGAACTTCGATTGGACCATTTTCAGATTGGTACGTAATCGTTTCCGCTTCTTTTTCTTTGGAAGCCGAACTGTTTTTCGTTTCGGTTGTCTTGCCACTGCAAGCGCTCATAATAAGCAAAAATAGGAGCATGATCGGGATTAAGATTTTTTTCATTGGATGTATTCCTCCTTAAGTAGACTATATGTGAGACACATTGGTTTCTGCGTGCGAGGATCCTGCCCGATTTCGGCATCAATATGAAAGACCTGCTTGAGCACGTCATGCGTAATGACTTCTTCGCAGCTTCCCGCCTTGACAATTTCCCCGTCCTTAAGAGCAATAATATAATCTGCGAAACGAGCTGCTTGATTTAAATCATGAAGAACCATGACAATCGTTCGTTTTTGTTCTTCGTTTAATTTTTGCAGAAGCTCTAAAACTTCCAATTGATGTGCCATATCGAGATAAGTAGTCGGCTCATCAAGGAAAATGATATCGGTTTCCTGTGCAAGCGCCATGGCAATCCACACGCGTTGGCGCTGTCCCCCAGACAAAGCGTCAACAGATCGGAATTTGAAATCTTTTGTTCCGGTCACTTCAAGCGCCCAGTCAATGACTTCGTAATCTTTTTTGGTCAAGCGCCCGAAACCTTTTTGATATGGAAAGCGGCCATAAGAAACCAATTCCCCGACCGTCAGGCCCCCCGGACTTTCCGGAGTTTGCGGAAGAATGGCCATTTTTCTTGCGAGAATCTTCGTGTTTTCGCTTGTGATTTGCTTGCCGTCTAATATCACGGTTCCAGCTTGTGGTGCGATAATACGAGTCAGCGCTTTTAATAGTGTGGATTTTCCGCATCCATTTGGTCCAATAATGGTTGTGATTTTTTGATCGGGAATTTGTATGCTTAAATTTTTAACAATTAAGCGCTCATTGTAGCCAATACTTAATTCATTTGTATATAAGCGAACCATGCTCCTACCCCCCTTTATACATATCCGCAAAAGGATAAAAACGATAATCATTATCAATTCAATATATAATTTAAAGCTATTTTTTTTCAATTGTCAATCACTATTTGTTGTAAAATAGGTCAAAAGGATGTATATTTAATTGAGAATGATAATCAGTGTTTGAGTTCTGGGAGAGGTGGAATATAGATGAATCATGATGAATTATATGATGTGACGATTATTGGCGGCGGACCGGCGGGTTTGTATGCTGCATTTTATAGCGGATTGCGAGAAATGAAAACAAAGCTGATTGAGTATCAGCCACAATTGGGAGGCAAGCTCCATGTCTACCCGGAGAAAATGATTTGGGATGTGGGAGGACATGCACCGATCACAGGGGAGCAATTAATTGAACAGCTTGTCAAGCAAGGATTAACCTTTAATCCTACCGTGGTTCTCAATGAAAAGATTGAAGCGATGAAACGAATGGAAGATGGCACGTTTATATTGCAGGCCGCTTCTGGGCGTCAGCATTTTTCGAAAACGGTCATTGTCGCAGTGGGGAGCGGGATATTAAAGCCGCAAAAATTGGAGATCGAGGGCGCAGAAAAGTTTGAAGTAGCTAATCTGCACTATACAGTGAAGTCGTTAAAGCGCTTCAAAAATAAAACGGTCATTATTTCAGGAGGAGGCAATGCGGCTATTGACTGGGCGAACGAATTAGTGCCGATTGCTAAAAAAGTGTATTTGACGTATCGGGGGGAGATGCTAAAAGGCCATGAATCGCAGGTGACGCAGCTTCTGAACAGCTCGGCCACTTGTTATTTTCATACCTCGATTACGAAATTGATTGCCAGTGAGGATCATGAACGGATTGAACGAGTCGAGCTAACCAACCAAGAAACAGGAGAGGTCATCTATTTGGCAATTGATGAAGTCATTGTGAACCATGGCTATGAGCGCGATTCCTCCTTGTTGGAAAAAAGTGAACTGAATATTCAAATGCTGGATCATTACTACATCGCGGGCAATGCCAATAGTGAATCTTCTGTACCAGGGCTTTATGCGGCGGGGGATATTTTAAAATACGATGGGAAATTGCATTTGATTGCGGGAGCCTTTCAAGATGCCGCCAATGCAGTCAATAGCGCGAAACAATTTATCGAACCTAAGGCTGATAAATTTGGCATGGTATCATCCCATAACGAAATCTTTAAAGAGCGTAACCGAGAATTGATAAAACAAATGATGAAATAAACGTTTTTAGCTGCAAGCCTAAGATGGCGCTTTGGAAATGTAGCTGGAAGGTATCACATATGACTTGATGAATGGGGGCTTTTGTATTACAGTAATAAATAAAGATTTGTAAGAAAAGGAGTTTTTTCCGTTGGCAGCATTTATGAGACTTCGATTTCCAGTTCTTTGAACCATTAATTGAATATCGTTCAAAGACTCTGCCTATGTGCAGGGAATGGGATTGGTCTGCCTATTTGCGGGAAAACGAGATCCATATAGATGTTATATGGTGTTCCATTGGCTAAGACGCCGATGGATGCTGCTCAATCATGCAATCATAAAAAAGGGGGAGACAAGTGCCCCCTTTTTATTGTTAGATCGATGCAAGCAATCTAAATACCGATGGCTTTTTTATGGCAGTTATCAAGCAGCCAAACAGCAAAAAGATCAACATCCTCTTCAGATTCCGCCACTGAAATGTGAGGGGGAAATTTGATGTGAACATCGATTGTCGAGCGAAAAGGGGGCTTACACACAGTGAAAGCTCATTTCACATGGCCCCCATCGTTGAATCGTGCTTCATCGCTTTCCTTTTATTTTGGAAGAGACTGTCTTATATTGAAAGGCTAGATCCATACTTCCATCCTCTGGATAGAAAGCATTTTTTCTATGCAGCAAAATGCACAGATGGGTCAGGTCTTGATAAGACAGTCTCTTTTATTTTGCATCATGCTGGAATGATAATGGTTATTTTTAATGATGGCGATCACTGGAGAACACTATGTGAAGGAAAAACGATGGAGGAATTGAGATGTCAAATAAAAAAAGGTTAGCAGCTCAGCTGATGGCTGCGTCTTCTGCGATCTTTCGTTGTCCGGTCTGCTCTGCAGCTATGGAGCTTCAGCATGTGAAAAGCTTGGAATGCATAAATCGTCATACATTTGATTTATCAAAGGTAGGATATGTCAATTTATTTACTCACTCTCCTAAAGTGAAATATGAAAAGCAAATGTTTGAAGCAAGGCATCTCTTATGCCAAGCCGGCCTTTTCGCGCCGATGAACCAGGTGATTAGCGACTACATGATTCATGAGTTAGTTGATACAGATCAAGTGATTAAGCTATTGGATGCAGGCTGCGGAGAAGGCTCTCATTTATTTCATCTCAAGAAATATGTAGAGAGAAAAACGGCCAGTCGCTTGCTCGGCGTTGGAATCGATCTTGCTAAAGAAGGGGTTTATATAGCCGCAAGAGAATACCCGAATTTGATTTGGTGCGTTGCGGATATTGCTAACTGTCCATTTAGGGATCGACAATTTCATTTTATTATGAATATTTTATCGCCGGCTAATTATGCAGAATTTCAGAGAGTGTTGATGAATGGTGGAACGATGATAAAGGTGGTTCCCGGCAAGCAGCATTTACAAGAGATAAGAGAATATTTTTATGGACAGACAGCTAGAAAAGCCTATACAAATGATCGCACGATTCAACGATTTCAAGACGACTTTCGAATAACAGCTATCGAACGTGTCACATATAAAGCAGCCATCGCTCAAGAATGGATGGATGCGGTCATTCAAATGACCCCTTTATCTTGGGGGATTGCAGCTGAAAAGCAGCAGCAAGCGTTGCGGATGGAAGTGAATGAGATCACGATGGATTTGACCATTTTATTTGGAAAAAATAAATAAAATCATTTCAGGAATTTAGAATTTTTAATATTCAGTGGTGCTTGTAATGGAGTTGATTGGATAGGAATTAGATGGTTTGGCGTGGTCTGGTGCTGAATAGCACGGCTTCGATGCGTGAAAGCGGCATTGTTTACGACTTCGTTACGAAAATACCTTCAACTGTGTGGGTGTTTATGACATCATTTTTTAGGATGGAAAAAATTTTTATCAATCGCCTATTTACATTTACGCTACGTAAAGGATTATAGTGAAGATGTCAGGAGGTGAAAGTGTGGAATATACGGTGCATCAGCTGGCGAAGCTGGCCGGAGTGACGGGACGAACATTGCGGTATTATGATGAAATTGGGCTTCTCAAGCCCGCTAGAATCAGCTCATCTGGCTACCGCATCTATGGGCAAAAGGAAGTTGATATGCTCCAGCAGATTTTATTTTATCGCGAGCTTGAAGTGGACTTAGAGACGATTAAGCAGATGATTTATTCTCCCAGCTTCGATGAAGTGGAGGCACTGAAAGAACACCGTACACAGCTTCTGGCAAAACGCAGGCAATTAGATTTATTAATTGCCAATGTAGAGAAAACATTAGATGCGAAGGAAGGGAGAAGAATCATGAGTGATCAAGAAAAATTTGCGGCGTTTAAGCAAAAATTGATCGACGAAAATGAGCAAAAATACGGAAAAGAAATTAGAGAAAAATATGGAGATCAAACGATTGACCGTGCCAATCAGAAGGTGCTGAACATGACAGAGGAACAGTATGCCGAGGTGAAGAAGCTGGAACAGGAAGTGCTTGATACGTTGAATGAGGCTTTTTTGACGGGAGATCCAGCAAGCGATTTAGCGCAAAAAGCCGCTGATCTGCATCGGCAATGGCTCAGTCATTTTTGGGAAAGCTATACGAAAGAAGCTCATGTGGGAGTTACGCAAATGTATGTGGATGATGAACGGTTTGCTGCTTATTATAACCGCAAACACGCTGGAGCAGCCGAGTTTCTTCGAGATGCGGTGCTGATTTATACCGGAATGAAAAAGCAATAGTCAAAAAACAAAGAAGAAGGGAGTCGGCTTGGTCCACTCTCTTCTTTTTGTGCTTGGCCAGCATCTGATGACAAACAAAGGAGTTGAACAGATTTTGGATGATTCGCTACAATAGACAATACAGATTGAACGTGGAGGAGATCCAATGAAAATTGAAGTATGGTCAGATTTTGTCTGTCCGTTTTGCTATATTGGAAAACGGAGATTAGAGCAAGCACTTGAGCAACTTTCGTATAAAGACCAAATTGAAGTTATTTTTCGCAGCTTTGAGCTAGATCCGAATGCAAAAACACAAGATGATATGACGATTGTGGAGCATCTGGCTGAGAAGTATGGCATTTCCACCGAAGAAGCAAAACGAATGACTGACAATGTGGCCAAGCAGGCAGAATCTGTTGGTTTAGTGTTTCGTTTTGAGAAAATGAAGCCATTGAACACATTCGATGCTCATCGCCTCGCTCAATATGCGAAAAAGCAGGGGAAGATGAGCGAAATGGCTGAAAAGCTGTTTTATGCCTACTTTACTGATTCGCGAGAGATCAGTGATCATCATGTGCTAGCAGAGCTTGCTGAAGCCATTGGCTTGAAGGGGGAAGAAGTAAAGCAGATGCTTAAAACAGAACAGCATGCCGAAGAGGTAAGAAGTGATGAGGCAGAAGCGCAACGCTTCGGTGTAAGAGCCGTTCCTTTTTTTGTTGTGAATCGCCAGTATGCGATTTCAGGAGCTCAGCCGACAGAGATATTTGTGCAAGTTTTGCAAAAAGCATGGGGGGAGCAGCAGTCTTCATCTCGAAAAGAGATCGCGCCAAATGACGGCGCAGCTTGTGAAAATGGCAGCTGTTCGCCGCGTTCATGAAAAAATTCATGCTGAAAGCGCTGATTCAAGGCTATATGGCCGTCCTCCTACAGTTTATTTATCGATCGTGAAAAAACGGGGCTCTTCAGCAAGGCCGTGTTCATTGTTTCGATAAAACATCATGGAAAAAGGGAGCTTTACACAGCTCCCTTTTTATTTTTGCTCTATTTTTTCTTCTTTTTTGTCTTCGTAATTATTGTAGTCGTATTTTGTTCGATCGACTGGCTTAAATCCTTTCGGTGTATAAAAGCGCAATAGATCTTCATAGACGACTTTATCAGAAAGGCTTAATTTTGTTCGTACAATTTGTTCGTCACGTTCGATCTCTTTATTTTTCTCAATCGGTTCGCCTGTTGGCGTTTCATAATATTTTCCATTGATTGCTGTAACGGTCGGAGTGACGAAATCACCATTACGGAATGGCACAATTTGTTGATGATCTGGCGACAATAGATCCGTACCGAATTGAATATAATTTTTCGTGTCAATTCCTAATAAATGAAGCACTGTTGGCAATAAATCGATTTGTCCGCCATATTGGTGCATCACGCCGCCTTTTACTCCCGGAACACGGATAAATAACGGTACTCGTTGCAATTGTGCATGTTCAAAAGGAGTAATTTCTTTACCAATCACTTGCGACATGGCTTCATTGTGATTTTCAGAAATGCCGTAATGGTCTCCATACAAGATGATGACCGAGCGATCATACAAACCAGACTGCTTCAAATAATCGAAGAACTCTTTGATCGCTTCATCTAAATATCGAGCCGTTTGGAAATAACGGTCTACTGAACCATCACCTGTTGTCGCAGGCTGAATCGTTGCTTCCTTATCATTAATCAAATAAGGGAAGTGGTTGGACAACGTAATAAATTTAACATAGAACGGTTCTTTTAATGTTTGCAACAACGGTATGGACTCTCTAAAGAACGGCTTGTCTTTTAAACCATAGTTTAACACGTCTTCGTCATTCATATCATAGTAGCTTGCATCAAAGAAATGGCTAAATCCGAACGATTTATAAATTTCGTTGCGGTTCCAAAATGTTTTATAGTTGCCGTGGAATACCGCAGATGTATAGCCAAGCTGGCTTAAAATCGCAGGCGCTGCTTGGTACGTATTTTGTCCTTTTGTTGTAAATACCGATCCTTGTGGCAAGCCAAATAAGGAATTCTCTAGCATAAATTCAGCATCAGACGTTTTCCCTTGTCCAGTCTGATGGAAAAAGTTATCAAAATACATGGTGTTAGGGTCGCGTGTTAACGAATTTAAAAACGGCGTAACTTCCTGTCCATTTAATTTGTAGTTAATCAGGAAGTTTTGGAATGACTCTAAATGAATATAGATGACGTTCATTCCTTTTGCTTTACCAAAATATTCAGGATTAGGCTTTGCATAAGTCGCTTGCACATGGTTCAGTACGGTCGTGACATCGCTCTTATTCGCAAATGCGCGTTGTGTCGATGACTTCATGCTTTGAATCGCATCATAAATCACATAGTTATACATACCCAAATATTTGACAATATAGTTACGGTCAAACGTTCTTGTTAGCAGCTGCGGACGGTCAATTTCCGCTAGCGCCAAGTTGGTAACAAACGTAAAAATGGCGGTAGCAAACAGCAAGTTTTTTTTATAGCGCTCTAAGAAAATAGGCTGTAATTTTGTGCGCTGTTTAATAATAACAGCAGCGATAATGATGGTATCTAAGAAATAAATAAAATCGTACCATTTTAACAGCTCTAATACACTTCCGCCTAAGCTGCTGAAATTGTTCGTCTGCGTTAGAGTCGGAAATGTGATAAAGTCGCTGAAAAAGCGATAGTATACAATGTTAGCATATAAAATAAACGACAAAACAAAATCAATCAAAATCAGCCAAATATATGAACGCTTTCCTTTAGCCAGCAAAGACAGACCTAAGAAGAAAAGCGCCGAACTGACGGGATTTATAAACAGCAACCACTGTTGCATAGAGTTGCTGATGCCTAGATTGAATTCCATTCGATAGGCAGTATATGTTTTCATCCAAAACAATAAAACCGCTAATGCAAAAAAGCGGAGGTGTGAGTCGGATATGCGCTGGAACCATCGTATAACACTACTACTGATCCCCTTCATCTTTTTATTCACCTCTATTTTCTCTTATTCTCTCATTCTAGATTTTTAATATATGGAGCACGAATTGCATTTATGACCAATTGCTGAGATTTATATATAAATGTCTAACTACTATATTATACAGGAAAACGCTCATGTCAACTAGCATAAAGTTGTGAATATTCTTTAAAACAATGAAGCAGATGGCCATTAAGCAGCAAGTATTCTTTGTTTTTAGAGCATTTAAACGTTCAGCATAAAAAGTTGGGTCGTTCCCTTGTGGAATAATTTACCTCAAACAAAATGAAAAAGCAACTATTATACATGTGAACATTTACATCAATATGAAATTTGCCTGTTTTTTGCGATCAATGGATTAGACAACATGGCTTATAGACAAATCAATGTGTCTGGGAGCGTCTGGTTGTTCGATTTTGGGTCGCGCTGGAGCGTAACCGAGACAAGTCACGGATTTGTCTCCAACTATCGAGAATAGGGAATTCGGTTTTTGAGTATATGTCCCATCTTTTAGTTGTATCTAAGCATAGGATTCGCGGGAGATCGTGATGCTTAAAAATGAGGATTGCCAATCTTGCATTTATCATAGTTTGGCAAGCAAAAGCTCATCGCGAATGGGAATATCATCCTATCTATTCAATGGGCTGCTTGGTTTTAAGCTCCTTGCCTTTTCTACAGCATTGGGAAATACTTGAATAATCGGATCTCCTCTGTTTGGATAAAACCGCAAGTTGTGATCAGTTCCATACGGCGACAGCCTTGTTTTTGAGCAAACATTTCCAATGTCGTCAATAAAGCAGTGCCTATTCCTTTTCCCTCTTCGCGGCTGTCTAATAAACAATTTCACAAACGGCTTCTTTCATAAATATATGCGAGAAGTCCTGCGATGTCTCCGCAATAATTAAGTGCAGCAAATCCATTCAGTGTGCTCCATTCGTATATTCCTATGGAAATGACCATGGTTGAGCTGCTCGGTGTTCGCTGAAAAAACGTTGGACGGATTTAGGATCAAGATGATGAATCGAAACGATCTTCATCTTTCCACTCGTTGTTATTCTTTGCTAAAATCATGGTACAAGACAGATGCATTTTTTGGTATATTTTTGACATGTATGATGAAGGGTAAGGAGTATCAGCCTATAGGTGTGACTAAGGGAGGAAGGCATAACATGATGAATATGAGGAGATATATATTTGACCCTCCGAAAGTGCTAGTGGCGGGTTTTGCACTCATTATTTTGCTAGGTGCAACGCTATTAACGCTTCCGGTTGCTACAAACGATGGCAAGGGGCTTCCGTGGATTGATGCTTTATTTACAGCGACATCAGCAACCTGCGTGACAGGGCTTGTCGTAGTGGATACAGGAACGACGTTTACGTTATTTGGACAGCTGGTGATTTTAGCTTTAATTCAGGTTGGCGGTTTAGGGTTTATGACCTTTGCCACATTTTTTGCTTTTTTAATCGGCAAACGCATCTCATTAAAAGAGCGGCTTCTGCTTCAAGAAGCATTAAATAACTTGTCAATTGAGGGAATCGTCCGGCTTGTCAAACGGATATTGGTGTTTACAGTAGTCATCGAATTGATCGGGGGGCTGCTGTTGACGATTCGCTTTGCCTTCGATATGCCTCTAGCAAAGGCGTTTTATTTTGGAATGTTTCATGCCATTTCCAACTTTAATAATGCTGGATTTGATTTAATGGGCGAATTTCGCAGCCTGACAGGATACGTGGAGGACCCTGTTGTCACTCTTGTCGTATGTGCATTAATTACGCTTGGCGGAATCGGGTTTATCGTTATGAACGAAATATATGAATACCGGCAAACGCGCCGCTTTTCGCTGCATACCAAATTAGTTTTGATAACAAGCGTCCTGCTTGTTGTGTTCGGTACGCTGTTTATTTTTTTATTGGAGTTTCATAACTCCAAAACATTGCAACCGTTGTCCCCGTTGGGGAAATTTTTGGCATCCCTTTTTCAAGCCGTAACGCCGCGAACTGCTGGAGCGAACACATTAAACATTCCGGATTTAACGCAGCCTACGCTGTTCCTCATTATTTTCCTTATGTTTGTCGGGGCATCGCCAGGGTCGACAGGTGGAGGAATTAAGACCACAACTTTTGTAACCCTTTTAGGGGCGGTTTGGTCGCAAATTAAGGGAAAAGAAGATGTTACTTTCTTTAAGAAACGGATTGTTTATGACACGATTTATAAGGCATTGACCGTGACATTAAGCGGTTTATTTATCGTCATAGTAGTTACAATGCTATTGACGATTACAGAGACCGGCCAAGATTTTTTAATGATTTTATTTGAGGCCACATCAGCGTTTGGCACGGTTGGTTTGTCGATGGGATTGACCCCGCAGCTGTCTCCGATCGGAAAGGTGTTGATTATGTTAACGATGTTTGCCGGCCGTGTAGGTCCGTTGACGATTGCTTATGCTGTTACGTTGCATCGCAAGCCCGATCCGTTTCGTTATCCAAAGGGAAGAATTATGATTGGATAAAAAACGTTAAAAATCAAAGCAAGTGTGAGAAAACAGCAAAAATAAAAGTAAAACGACAATAAAATACGGTTATTCCTTCCAAATCTCTTCTTTTTGCTTCTTTACAATAAAAATCGAAGAGAGTAAGATAACACCTATAATTCATAGATACATGAATCGCTGAATCCGTTATGGAGCGGGGGAACCAATATTGTAACCATTTTGTTACTTGGGGTGAATCCTTAAATAGGAGGGGCTACTCTCATAGTCCCAACCCGACAGCTAACCTCGTAAGCGTTTTGGGAGGGATGTGGAGCGCGCTGTGCAACCGTTAAGGACATCCTTGACGGTTTTTTGCGTTTTTGGGAATTCTATGTGTAAGCATAAAAAGTTCATGAGAAATTGATCGTTAAAAGGAGTAGAAATAATGGCGTCATTAAAACGTTTATTAATTGGTTCGCCGATGGAGACGAAGCGGCTGAAGCATGAGAAATTGCCGAAATGGAAAGCGTTGGCTGTATTCTCATCTGATGCTCTATCATCGGTTGCGTATGCAACAGAGGAAATTTTGCTTGTGCTGATGTTGTTAGGAACGAGCGTGTTTTTCTATTCGTTGCCGATTGCGTTAGCGATTATAGTACTGCTTTTGGTTGTCACACTATCTTATCGGCAAATTATTTATGCCTTCCCTTCAGGCGGGGGCGCCTATGTGGTGGCGCGGGATCATTTGGGCACGACGACAAGCTTGGTCGCTGGTGCAGCGCTCATGATTGATTACGTTCTTACGGTGGCTGTTAGCATTAGCTCTGGTGTTGCGGCGCTTACATCGGCTTTTCCCGCTTTGCTTTCTTGGAAAGTCGAAATCGCCGTACTTCTTGTGCTATTGCTTATGATTTTAAATCTTCGCGGCATTACAGAATCCGCCACTGTCTTTGCGTATCCGACGTATTTGTTTATTATTTCTGTACTTGTGTTAATAGCTGTTGGCGGATGGCAGCTTTGGCATGAAGGGTGGAACGGATTTAATCATAAAGAGCATGCTTCTTTTGAACATTTCTTTACATCTGGATATAGCATGTTTATTTTGTTTCGAGCGTTTGCATCCGGATGTTCAGCTATGACAGGAGTAGAGGCCATTAGTAACGGCGTTCCCTCCTTTAAGCCGGATTGCTCCAAAAATGCGGCGCTTACGATGGGATGGATGTCTGTTTTATTGGGGACGATGTTTTTAGGGATAACGATTTTAGCTACAGGTTTTGGGGTAACACCTGTAGAGCATAAAACCGTTATTTCACAGATCGGCCATCATGTGTTTGGCAACAGCCTACTCTTTTATTTATTTCAGCTGATTACGATGCTTATTTTAGTTTTGGCGGCGAATACAAGCTTTGCTGGGTTTCCGCAGCTGGCATCCATTATTGCAAATGATCGATTTTTGCCAAGAAGTTTAGCAGCACGAGGAGATCGTCTAGTGTTTTCAAACGGTATTATTTTGCTTAGCGTATTAGCGATTCTTTTAATCATCTTGTTCCAGGGAGAAACTCATTCACTCATTCCACTTTACGCTGTTGGGGTTTTCCTCTCCTTTACGATAGGCCAGGGAGGAATGGTGAAAAAATTATGGAAGGATAAGAAGCGTGCTACTACATTAGCTATGACGATGGCGGGTATGATCGCAACAGGATTGGTAACGATTATTACGATTGTGGCTAAGTTCACGCAAGGAGCATGGCTTGTGATCTTGTCTATTCCGCTTCTCGTCATGATGTTTTACCGAATTCGTTCTCACTACGATAATCTGGGCGAACAGTTAAAGCTTGATGAGCAAGAATGGGAGAGCCGAGAAAAGGTGATGAAACCAAAAGTGGTCATTCCGATTTCAGGAGTGAGTAAACTGGTAGCCCAGTCAATTCAATATGCGAGAAGTATTTCTGGGGATATTACCGCTATCTCCATTGTCTTTCATGAGGAAGAGGAGCAAAAGCTGCGCGCGAAATGGGAGAGATTTTATCCAAATATTGAATTAAAGGTCATTTATTCACCATATCGGACGATTCTTTCACCGATGCTCGACTATATTAGCCAACTGGAAAAAGAGACAATGGGAGCTCCTATTACAATTTTAATGCCGCAATTCATTGTGAAAAAATGGTGGCATACGCTGTTGCATAACCAGACAGCCATTTTCTTGCGTTTCTTTTTGATTTTGAAAAAGGATATTGTCATTGCTACATTGCCATATCACTTAAAAGAATAGCTGCAGGAAATGTCGAGGCAGGGAAAAATATTTCCCCGGAAATCGAACAGTGTCGAATATGGTATATAGAGCATGAACGAGTTTCCCTTGCGATTGGTGATGCATATAGTATCGCAGGGGGAACGAACAATGCTAAAATATGTATCTATGGTGATGTTGGCTTTAGCGGTAAGCCTAGATAGCTTGAGTGTTGGCGTGACATATGGGCTGCGGAAGATGAAGTTCCCGCTCTCATCCATGATTGTCATTGCTATGTTTTCTGGCGCCATGCTGCTAGTATCCATGTACGTCGGAACATTTCTTATACCATGGCTGCCTGTTCGGGTCGAGCAATCGTTGGCTGCATTCATTTTAATTGCGCTAGGTGTATGGGCGATTTACAATGTATTAAAAAAGCGTGAAGATGAGCTTGAAGAGGCGATGTCTGAATCACCTGCCACTTCAAAAACAGTGAGAATATGGCGTGTTCATTTGAAGCGATTTGGGATTGTCATCCAAGTACTGAAGCGCCCTTCATTAGCCGATCTTGATGGATCAGGCAGCATCAGTGCAAAAGAAGCGATGCTCATCGGTTTCGCGTTATCAATGGATGCGTTCGGTGCCGGCCTAAGCGCTTCATTTCTTGGATATCAGCCGCTTGTTCTTGCTTTGCTCGTATCTGTCATGAACGTAGTCTTTATTCGTTTTGGCCTGAGAGCAGGCTACAAATTTTCGAATGTGAAAATTATGAAAAAAGCGACAATGGTCCCGGGAATGATTTTAATTTTTCTCGGGTTGATGAAAATGTTTGTGTAGCCTAAAAAATCCTAAAGGCCTTGCTTGCCTTTAGGATTTTTTGAATCTTGCTTTTGGAGAGCATAAGTGTTCCGTTATATTTATCCATCGTAGAAATCGGATGGAGCGAATAGTTTTCGGAAAAGAAAGTCATGGATTTTTTCGGCACCCGAAAGCAAACGTTACCGTGTTTTTGCTAACCAAATATGTAAAAGAGCCATAGGCAACGCGCTTTTTCATAATGAACGCGGTATTGCCCGAACATTCGCTTGCTTAAAATCAGCCTGAATTTTACATGTTTAAAAGCTAAGTTTCGTTTGACTAACCTGCGGCTTATTGAACATCATCCACCGAGAAGTCTCCCGTCTCTTAATGGAGTGGAGGAGTTTTTATTCGTTTGCTTGAATCCTTCTTTTGCCTTCGTTCGTAAACAAAATAGCATAATCATGAGGAGGGTAAAGCATGTTTAAGAAACTATTGTCGAAGCTCGGTGTGGGCTCTGCAAAAGTGAATCTTATTTTACAGCAGCCCCATGTGCGACTTGGCGAAAAGATAGAAGGAGAGTTTATCATTGAAGGAGGAACGGTAGAACAGCATATCCGCAAACTCGATGTGGAACTGCATCTTATTGTACGTCATAACGGCCAAGAATATCGCCGCGCAGTAGCAGTCATTCCGGTTGCTCCGTCATTTACTGTGCATGCAGGAGAGAGAAAAGTATGGCCGTTTTCTTATATCGTTCCGCTTCATTTACCGATTACACGCTACAGCGTTGATTATATATTTGTTACACGTCTTGATATTGCTGATGGAGTCGATGCGATGGATAAAGATGCTGTGCGGATTTTGCCGCCAGCTCCATTGGAAAAGCTGTTTGCCGCATTGGACAAGCTCGGTTTTCGGGAAAAAGCGGATTCTGGAAAAATCACTACGTATGGCCAGGAGTTTGCGTTTTTCCCAGCAGGAGAGTTTCGCGGCATCATTCAAGAAGTGGAATGTTTCGTTTTCTTTGAAGAACAGGGACTGCGCTTGCGGCTGGAAGTAGATGTGTTAAGCGGATCTTATGGCTATGGGGAGATAGAATTAAAACGGGATATCTTTTTCACATATGATGAAATGAATGAGGAAGAAGCCGTTATGCAAAAGCTTCGTTTATTATTGCAGGAAATGGTGCAACAGCCTCGTGTTCATCCCAGTGTCCATTCCGCTCCTTTTTATCCGCAGGCTGCTCCATACAGCCCTCATTCTGCACGTCATTCTCACGGAATGATGGGGGCGATTGGCGGATTTGCGGCCGGAATGCTTGCGGGCATGGTGGCGGAAGAACTGCTTGATGATGTCATAGACAATGCCTTTGATCTGGATGATGGAGTAGAAGATATCGTGGATGATTGGTTGGACGGAGATGATGATGGCGGCGATTGGCTGTGATGAACGGAACGGTACAGGTTCATTTTATGCTTTTCGCTTATTGATTGAAATGTGAACGCAAGTGGTGAGTGATTCATTAGCCCTTTGTCGTGTGGCTAGTGAATGGCGTATAATCTAGCCAAATGCACGTTCACCATGAATCAGAGAAGCGCTTGGCAGGAAAAGGGGACGGACGGCCAAGCGCTTTAACATGTAGAGAAATAAGCAAGCACGGTTATTTATGAACGGCGCCGCATTTTTTAGCGACATTTTTCTCCATTTTTATATATATAGTAAATGGCGATGGGCCGATTGTTATGAGGTGGAGAAAAACATGAATACCGACATCCGCCATTTGGCATGGCATAAGACACTAGAGCTGCATGAATGAATGGGTGAATAAAAAAACCATTTTGTTCAGTCTTCTGTTTCATAAATAACGTGGCAGGAGGGCAAGTCTATAGATTTGCCCTCTGTTACGGTTTTACAAAGATGGCTTATGATGATAGGAATGCCAACCATGTTTTCGCTCAAACCATTCTTGGCTAACCACGTTTAATGAAGAATGGAAGCGTTTCGTGCCCCATTTCGCGCACATAGACAAACAGTTGGCCTTTATGGTGGATTTCGTGGTCCATGGCTGTTTGCAGAAACTGGGCAACAGAAAAAGGCGCGCCAAAAATTTTGGTTAGATCAAGCGTACGCTCAAAATCCTCATCTGTTAAAGATTCTAACAAGTTTTTTGTTTTTTCTGTGTACACTTCCGCTAGCTTACGAAGGTCGGTTTCATTTTCTTCGATTTTTTCAGTCAATACCCTCGGATTTCCTTCTTTCGCTGTTTGAGCGAACTGATAGAAGGTAAACAGCATATGGGTAGCCAGTTCCTTTGCCGACATCGAAGTTGGCGCCGGCTTGTAATCATAACGCTCAGGCTCAATTTTTTGAATGAGCTCGACCGTTACGTGGCGATGGGATAAAAAGTATTGGACAAATTGCTGAGCGCGGCTCATAAACAGTCTCTCCTTTGATCATCAAATTTTTGCTAGCCTTATGTTAAAATGAAAATCAGTTTTTTGCAAAAAATAGGTTTTCGATTGGGCTCATTTGTCTTGGAAATAAGGGGATGCTCTTTGTTTCGTTGACCGGCTATGTGTTTTGGTTAGGGGAATTTTGCCTTTGTTCGTTCGTAACACGCAAGGATTGATCATGGAATCTGCAGCTTTTTCACAAAAGCGGTTTTACACGGTGTTCATCCTTCTGATTGTATGGATCTGGGATTGGATGTGCAAGGTTTGCCTGCTTAGGAAAAGGATCAGACAAAAGGTTAGTTTTTAAAAAACACATGGCGATCGTTTGCTGAGTTTTGCCATCTAAATGGAGGAGGATGCGGAATGAAGATACATATCGTTTTTAGCGAAGCAGCGGCAGGAGGACTAGAAGTGGCGAGATGGAAATAACGGGAGTATATTTAAGAGGAGTGAAATATAAGCAGGGCGCTGCGGGGATTTACAGAGGAATCCTTGATCCCCGCAACATTTCTGCTTATCATCGAGACAGCAGCTGCTTTTTCAAAGGAATGCGGCATTCTGCAATCGGTTTGACGATACGAATGACGGGTCTGCTTCCCAGTAAAAATATCAGGGCTATTGAAATAATGATTAGTAACGGATAGCCGTTAATTTTAGCAATGATATCCGGAAAAGGCGTCGCGTCGTGCAAATATTTTAAAATAAACCCATGCAAAATATACACATAGAACGTTCTCGTCCCAAGCGTAGAAATGGTCAACTTTCTTTCCGGAATCAGTGCCAGAAAACAAAACGTCATGAAAAAGCTAGCCATATACAGAAGCAGCTTAAAGAGAACGCCTGTTTCCTCGCTGACGCCTAAGGTCGTGTAGGATTTGGAACCGTACAACCATTCTGCAGATGAGCTAGGAGCCATCCAGTAAATGACCAGAAAAGCGCATAATAAAGCGACTCCTGCTGCGAGGCGAAAGCGCTTTTCCAACAGAATCGAAAAATGCTTCTTTTTCAGCAAAAAGCCAAATAAGAAAAACGGAAAAAACGTAAATGTACGAGACAAGCTTAAAAACTTTTCCACATCGGTAAATCCGATAAGAATCCCTAGCAATATGGTTAAACCAATCGAATAGATTTTCGGCAGCTTCGCGAAAAGATACAGCATCACATTCCACGTAAACAAGCTTAATAAAAACCATAGTCCCCAATGCGGAACAAGAAAATCTAAAGAAAGATCGTCTTGTTCATACAAGAAGGCATAGTAAAGGGAATAAATCAGCTGGAAAACAAAATACGGAAGCAGAATTTTCTTGGCCATCTTTTTTAAATAGCCTTTTTTATGGAAGTTTTTTGAGAAATATCCTGAAATCAAAACAAACGCCGGCATATGAAATAAGAAAATCCAAACATACACACTATGGACCAATTCGTTTTTTTCGATATACGGACGCAGAAAATGTCCTAAAACCACCAAAAAAATCAGAAAGAGTTTCGCATTATCAAAATAATAATCTCGCTCTTTCATTTTTTCCTCCCAATCCATATTTTTATTGAAGATGTACGGCATAGGTTCATCATATAAAACCTATTCTAACATAAATTTTTACAAAGAAACTGTGCATTTGCTTCTAGGAAGAATGTGCTAAATGATTCATGCAACTTGGAAAATAGACAAAATTTCGGAATAATGCGGTACTTCTGTACTGTAAAAACAGAATATCTTTTGCTTGATGGCTACCCGTCATTTTCATGGCAGTGAGAGGTTGGATGATTTCGAGCTTTGTCACGCGAATACATAATGAAGGCAAGTCTACAGAAAGATTTTTGATTGTCAAGTTTCCAGCGCAAGGATCTTCTAACGACAGATGTGTTGGTGATCCAATAAGAATCAATGGCCATCGCTTTTGTTAAGTCCGATCAGTCTGTATTTTTTAGTAAAATAAAGTACAATCCACCCTTGTGATATGCATATTCGATCAAATGCTCAACTGTTCTAGGCATGTATTCTCTTTTGCAAAGCCCTGTTTGGCTGCTTTCATGACTCTTCTTTAACGCTCCATTAAGTTTCAATTTTTAATGTATCAGCCTTCATTATTATTTCTCCCTTGGCCCAGTTACAAATAGAGACTGTTAACTCAAATGAGATAGGAGCAGAAATAAAGTTAACAGCAAAAATTGTAAAAGACGATTCTGAAATGAAAGCAGTGGAAGCAAGAGAGAATAAAAACACGTACATCGCTACTTAACTATAAAAAACAGATGGATGGACTATTGAAATATATGATTTGAACGGGTTTAAGTCTTCAGTCGATACATTTATGAGTAATAAAGTCAAATGGCAGCTAAAGTGGGCAGTGGAGTTATTGGCTTTGTCGTTACATTATATCTAGCGCCAGAACCTACGTGGTCCAAAATATTAGCGGGTTTATTAACTGAAGACTCAGCTTCAATTGCTTATGCAGAAGGTAAAGCCATATAGAATGCGTATATGGATTCCAAATATTACTTGGCAAGAGTGAAGGTTTAGCATATATACAGGAGTAAGGGGGGATTTGGTATGTGGATAGAAATAACAATACTTCCTATATTGTTCCCCCCTTATTCGATCATAGCGGTACAGAAAGCCCGAGCCGGAAGCTTCTCTCTTTTACTTACCGTTTGGATGTTTTTAGCTTTTGGCGGAATCATTGTTTACCTTATAATCTGGCATCTCTATTTAACAGGAGACATAAATCGGCTTCCTGCTCATAAATGACCATTCCGATGATGTCGGGGGGCGAAAGAAGTGTCACTGCTGCTGATCCTCCATTTTTCTCGACACCTTCGCTTTGGCCGTATTTGCGATCCGCTTTTTTTCTGTGACTCATTCGCCATATTCCCCTTATTCCGTTTGCCATTACCGGATCGTGCTGGTTGTTGTTATTGATCTCTTATCATTCTAAGCATATGCCGCCTAGCGGAGCCTTTCCGTTGGGGGGTTTTGAGTTGGGACGAATGAAAATATAGGTATTTTCCGCAATCAAAATTGTGGAAAATACGGATGTTTTTTCTCATTTTATTTGATAGATTAAAAGCAAGAGTTGTAAATCTTGAAAAAGACAGGAGAACGATAGGGGGGATTCGAAATTGTAAAAAACGATTGAAATTTGGGAAATGTAGTGAAACAGTAAGATTCTTGAGGATCTAAGTTTTATGTCTTATCCGCATGATGTATATCAATCTCTTCAACCTTTCCGTTATGTCTTAAAAAGTCGAAGGAGAGCACAAACCGTTGTTTTTATCAACGGTTGAAGTACTATTTCTTGTCCTTATGTAGCTCTTTAGGACCATTGAGGGCAAGCGAAAAAAGAGGATGGATAGCCAGCAGGTATCGAAATATCTATAATGCTTTACGTTATACGTTCATTTAACAAAATGTTAAAATCAAATACTACCTTGATGATTAACTATAATTTTACAAAAATTCTCAAATACTATATTTTTCATTGAATATCAAAAGTTAATTTTATACCAAATGTATAAATTTTTTAAAGGATGGTGTTTTAATATGAAAAAGAAAAAAATTACAATTTTAGGTCTGGCTATAGGTTTGATAGCATTTGGTGGAGCAGTACAAGCGGGTACTAGTTGGTCCGAATACAACACAACTGTTGGAAAATTTAACGGAAGTGGGTACACAGGTTACCAAACAAAAGCTTATTCGGGGACATATGGTGAATTGAATTCGTCTGTAGTCGGCGGTTCATACACTGTTGATGCAAGAATGCAGGCAAGTTCCGGCACGGGTTCTTGGGTCAGAAGTGTTACTGATAGTGATTATCGTACTCTACCAAACTCTGTTCCAAGTGGAATAGAGTGCCGTGTCCAATTCAGTAACGATCTCACAACACCAGTAGATGTTCAAGTATCGGGAAAATGGAGAAGTAATTAATAAGGAAAGTCAAAAACGCTGATGTTCACTGAACATCAGCATTTTTGACTTTTTCCATCATTACAGTTCAACAGGTTCTAGTTTATGTTTATTGATACGGAACACATGATCACAAAGAATGTTAATATCTTCCTGATTATGACTTGTAAGTAAAATTGTACGTCCCTCATTCTTGAAAGATAATAATAGATTTCGAATTCTATCTACACTTTCTGCATCCAAAGCATTGAATGGTTCATCTAGTATAAGCACTTGTTGATCTTCCATAATTGCTTGGGCAATAGCTAATTTCTGCTTCATACCTAAAGAATAATGCTTAACTTTTTGTTTGGCTTGTGATTGTAACCCAACCATTTCCATTGTTTCGAAAATCTTTCCATCGCTAATTTTCCCTCTGATCAGTGCTAGTTCTTTTAAATTTTGAAACCCAGTTTTATTCGCAATATAACCTGGACGATCTATAATAATACCAAAATTATCTGGGAATCTTTTGCTCTTTCCTATCTCTACCCCTTCAACAATAATTGTCCCTTCATCTGGGAATACAAATCCACATATCATCTTAAACAAAACAGATTTACCAGAACCATTTGGTCCTACAATACCGTATATTTTCCCTTTTTCCACATTTAAGTCAACGCCGTCAAAGAGAGTTAACCCCTTATACGCTTTACTTACGTTTTTTAGTGAAATAATAGACATACTTTCACCCCACCTATTATATTTTTAAACTTCGTTTAAACAGGTAATTAACTACAGAAAATGCAATAGCGTTCATTACAATGAGAATTAATGTTAGGTAATACGGTGAATAATCTGCTAAGTAAACAATACCATTCAGTCCCACTGGTATTATACCTGCCACATTAACACCCGGGAGCATTAGAATCATGAACACGCTCACTAAAAGCATGCCATGTATCGACTCTTTGCTTACCCAAGAGACAATAAAAACAGCAATTATATAAAAAACAATCTGTAAGAAACCGTTGATAAAGAAGTGGTAAATAACTTCATATAACGGATTTGAAAGTATTGTCACATAAAAACTGGTATTCATCCTAAAACAAACAGCTATCACTAGAGAAAGCCCCATCAATGTGAATAGAAATAAAGCTACTGCTATTAATAATCTCTGCATCCAACTCCAAAACCATTTGTTTAAACTCCTAAAACGAATAATTTTATAGTAACCTAGCTGTTCAATCTCATTACTTAGAAAGAGCAATTGAACCAAATAAATGAATCCAAAGAATACAATTAAATAAAAGAAAAAAGGAATATACGCGAAACGTTCAGTGCTAACACCAATAAAAGACATTACCCAAACATCCCAAATGGTTACATCAGCAGATTTTATTAATGAGTTAGCTGTTGAACTTATACCTATTACACATAGAAAAAAATAAATTCCAATGGGTATATAGGACTTTATTGATTGAACATACACTTTTTTATTTAGATCCAAAATTTGCAAAAACAAAATACTAAGTATACCAAATACAAGGATAACAATATAGCTTAAGATTGGGGAATTAAAAGTATTAACTCCTTTGGCAATTGAAAAAAAAGTTGTTGGAGACAGAAAAGCAACTTCCCTAGGTAATAACTTAAATCCTACAATGCTTCCAAGAAAAATCATTACACTAATTGAAAGCACGAAATATTTACTTTTAGTTAACACATATACAATCGCTAAAGCTATATGTAGCAACGAAAATATTAACGTTAATAAAATCAACTGAGCCGCGAATGCAGATATTGGTGTTTCAAAGAACTTTACTAGTTCATCAAGAGTATTAGTAAAATGTTTTGTTTTGCTAAGCTGACTCCAATCCCATGAATAAGGGAATCCAATCATCATAAACAGAGATACAAAGACCCATAAAAACAATAAAGGAGCAATTTTCATCCAGAAGTGCTTAAGAGAGCTGTACACCCATTTTTTAAATGATCCTAAACGAATTAAAATTTGGTAATCAAAATTCACAAAAATAGATTTTATCGAAAAAAATAACATAATAGGAATAATAAAATAAACAATAAGGTACATATCATTGAGTAAACGTAAAGTAATATCCCAATTATTAAAATATACTTTCTTTTCGTAAGCAGCCTTAACAATTTCTTTTTTCAGCATAACACCATAAAAGTAAAAAATAACTCCTATCGCTAGCCATTTAATACTAATTACATCTTCAAGATATTCTTTCATACGAAAAATTCCTTGTTTCATACGTTATATCATCCATTCTTTTTGGTTTCGCATAGAGAATACAAAGATCCCTATTAAAACGATTAGTAGAAATGAAAACGGCACCAGTACAGTCCATAAAGGTTGTCCTTCAATATTGAATGGAAAAATAGTGCTCAGTGGCGAAAACATTGGTACATTGAGTACACCCGTTACGAAGTTGAAAATATGATAAAAAAGAAACGGAATCGATAAAGCCACAAAAGGATTGTTTAAGTTGAGCAATAACATAAAGGCAATAGTAGAATAAACTACTCCATTTATAGAAACCCAAAAGGAATAAATCAATCCATATGTTAAGTCCCCATACGATAAGAGCTGTGAAAAAGTTACGGTAGGTATATGTGCATTCTCATCTATAGGAGTATAAAGAATGATTCCTAGATTTGGTTCCAAATACATTATGAAAACAAACGGAAGGAAAATTAACAAAAATATAACGAATCCTGTCAAAAAAGCGTTTATTAGTCCTTTGCTGAGTAGATAAGTATTCAATGGAATTCTAGTACGAGTATAAGTAATAAATTTATTTCTTTGTTCTTGTAAAAAGGAAGGCAAGTAAATGATAATAGCAAGAGCAGGAAAAAGTAACGGAATAATCGCTGATACTGTCTCTTGAAATACTTCAATAGGCTTATAAAACTGATACCCTTCATTGATCATACAAAACCTTATAGTCGGTAAAAGGATAATAATAGCTATCCACATCAATAAATTTTTGGCTGTATATGCTCTTTTTAGCTCAACTAATAACTGATTGCGTAACATCCTTTTCACCTCTTAATATGTCTTTTATCGTAATAATTTTATTCATTCACACCAAAAAGTTTAAGATATTCTAAGGATACTTCTCTTGGTTTTTAGTGAAATACACACCTACAAATCAACACTAATAAACTTAATATTTAAATTAATTGTAAGGGATTCGAATGATACAATTAAATTACTCTCTAGACGTAAAGTAAATTTTAGAATCAATGACAAGTAATAAAAACTACGAATATCCAGTACTTCCAACGAAACCAATATTGATCTGTTCCGTAGCACAACCCTTTTTAAATAAAAATAAAGTAGGTATCTACTTAACTTATTGTTTTCAAAAGTAAAATCAGGCTTCCGAGAATTCGATTTCCTCAATTCAGTATTAATTGTATAAAGAGATTCTAAGAACAAAGGATTCCTCAACAAGTAGAAGTTCCATCTCCTCTGAGTTCATTAGTGTAAATTTTTTCTATTATCATATCCTATTTCATCAAAATGAACATCATAAATATTCCCTAAATATAATATAATAAAATCACTAATATAATACTAACTATTAAGATACTTAATATTCCTATTGCTAGTAGTCCATTTGCTAATATCCTCTGAAGAACTTGCATTAAATTAGTGTTCCACCTACTCAAATCTGCCAAAACGCTCTACCTTACCTTAATTCTCAATGCATCATTTCCTGTATAACCATCCATTATTTGTTGTTTTGTAGATTTATTAGGGTATATACAAGTTTTCTTATTTAATTCTACGGTTCTTGGATGTTTTGAATCTGTTTGCTTATATAATTCTTCAACAACACATATGTGAATTAATTCCATTTTTCGCCTCGTTGTTTACATTTGAAAAGATATCGCTCCATTTTTTTATTAAAAATTCTATTCTTCAGCCTTTGGTTTGAAACAAATGCGTCCCTCATCAGTCATTCGTTAATACTTCCTACGTGCTCTCGCTCCTTTCTCATTACTTCAATATAAGAGGCGATCCATTTCCGTTTTTCTAATCACTTTAAAGAAAGATAAGGATCGCTTCCTTAAAATTTACATCACTTTTAATCCGAATCATGTTAGCAATTTCATATCTGTACATATTATTTTTGTTTAGGAGGGATAATAATAAGTGTATTAATATGGCCCTGGCCCCTTCAGAAATTCTTTATCAACTTTCAATTATGCCTCTCATCATATCTATGTTTATATCAAAAAATGTAATTATAAGT
>NZ_NASY01000049.1:0-117200 GCF_002075365.1 Anoxybacillus sp. UARK-01
CGTTTACACAATTAACATCATAAAAATATTTATTAACGTTAAAATAACGTTATGATAATTAAATATTATCAACCGATAAAATCAAAAGTCAATAATTTTCTCAAAAATTGAATCATTACAAAAAAAGCCCCTCATCATGGAGGCGCTTTTATATTTTCTATATAAAAATTATTGTTCTAAAAACATTTCGCGAAGCTCATTCCATTGTTGTTTCGCTTCACTCATCATTTGGTCAAACAGCTCCTGTACAGTCGGTATATCTTGAATAAATCCAGAAATTTGACCAGCGTTCACAAAGCCTTCGACAAAATCACCAGAAAGAGCTCCACGGCGGTGATAGTCCTCTGATGTGTAACGGTTAAATTCTTCAAGAGTAACTCCTGACTTTTCATAGTCAAGCAACTTTTCCGCATAGGCTGTGCGCATAATTCTCCGCACTCTGCCGACTGTACGACCAACGATAACAGTTTCATTTTCTCCAGCCTTTATTACAAGCTGCTTATAATCTTCATGGAAAGGAGCATCTTTGGTCGCTATCAATCTGGTCCCCAGTTGCACCCCTTTTGCTCCGAGAGCCAAAGCAGCGAGCAACCCCTTCCCATCGCCAATGCCTCCTGCTGCAATCACCGGCACACGAACCGCTCGGGCAATTTGCGGGATTAAAGTCATGGTCGTCAATTCGAGATGCGAATTAATTCCCGCTGCTTCATATCCTTCCGCAACCAGCACGTCTGCACCAGCAGCCTCAGCCTTTTGCGCTTGTCTTACCGATGCTGTCACCACGATCACCTTCACTCCACGTTCCTTCAGCATCGGAATAATAGGGGCTGGATTTCCCGCTGATAATGAAACCACCGGAATCTTGTGCTTAAACACTAACGAGAGCATTTCCTCTATATACGGAGTTACTTGAATGGGAATATTAACAGAAAAAGGACGATTGGTTCTCTGGCGTGTTTCCACAAGAATATTCTCCACCTCATCAGGTGTCATCGTTCCCACACCAATCGTTCCAAGGCCCCCCGCCTCGGAAACCGCGCTTGTCAGCTGAGCATTGCTAATATTCCCCATCCCCCCTTGAATAATGGGATAACGAATATGAAAAAAACGACAAATATCATTCATGAAATTCTCTCCCCGTTAAAAATATGTTATACTTATCATAACCTTATCACATTTGAGGAGAGATTGAAAATGCTTTATTCATATAACGGAAAAACCCCAGATGTTGACCAAACCGTCTTTATTGCTCCCGGAGCCCATATTATTGGCGATGTGAAAATCGGCAAAGAATCGACTATTTGGTTCAATGCGGTGCTTCGCGGGGATGAAGCGCCGATTACAATTGGAGAGCGGTGCAGCATTCAAGATAATTCCACATGCCACTTATATGCCGAATTTCCGCTTGTCATTGAAGATGAAGTAACCGTTGGTCATAATGTCATTTTACATGGATGCACGATTCGAAGACGCTCCATCATCGGCATGGGCTCAACCATTTTAGATGGAGCAGAAATTGGCGAAGAATGCATTATTGGCGCCAATACGCTTATTCCACCGGGCAAAAAAATTCCGCCACGGTCACTTGTGGTCGGCTCGCCTGGTAAGATCGTCCGCGAAATTAATGAAAAAGATTTAGAGCTTATTCAGTTGTCCATTGACACATATGTACAAAAAGGAAAAGAATATCGCGAACTGCTAAATCAATCCCGTTAATAGGTGCAGCTATAATAAAAAAAGCACAAGATCATCCTTGTGCCTCATATGGTAGACAAAGTCCATTTTGACTTTGTCTATTATTATTTTCCCCATTCCTTTCCATCGTTTCCGTCGCGGGCTGTCCTGAAAGCGCTTGGCAGACCAAGGGACGCAGCCAAACGGAGACGCGAGTGTGAACAAGCAAAGCAAATGGCATCGTACACGCCTGAGACACAAGGTCATTGTTGTGCTTTTTCTATGGACAATTCTCATAAGACCGGACCCCAAATCATCTTCTGAACATCGACGCTCCAAGACAAACCTGTGGCTTGGGCCCAATAGATTATTCCATCATCAGCTCATGAGTATAGACATCGTATTGTGTATCTTTTTTTATTAATTCATTTCCATTTGTGAACACTTCTTCAAAAAAGCGGCTTGCCGGTTTGGCCAGCTCTTTATAGTATTCACTAAACAGCGAAGCCGCATGACTGCCCATCCATTCTTTCGGCAATAGCTCTTCTGGCAGCCCCGGATCAATGAATAAAAACTTCCGATACTCGTGAACGAGCTTCGTCCGCTCTACGAAGCATTCCGCATCTGTCATTTCGCCCCGTTGGATTTTATTTTTATCAATGATGTATTTTTGACTGTACACCGAAATAAATTCTTCGTATTTCTGGTTGATCGCTTCTAAATCCCAACATTTTTCAACAAGCCGTGCATTCGTGTGCGGACCGTCATATTCGGAAATAAAAAAGTCGACATACGGCTCAATTTGATATTTATCAATGAGATCATATACTTGTTTCTCTAAATGGTTCGGAGAGATCCAGCAGCTGTTGGAAATCGTTCCAAATCCGCTCCATACCAACTCTTTTCGCAGTTCATCCCGCAGGGAGCGCTTTTCCTCAGGAATCGTGTAAACAAAAATGCGCCACTTTCCATCCCATTTTTCTGGACGGATTTTGTAAATCCGCTTCGCTGCCTCCTCCATCCGTTTTATGCCGCGCGGTGTCAGCGAATAATAGCTCTTGTTCCCTTTTTTTTCTGCTTGCACCCATCCTTGTTTACTCATGCGAGAAATCGCCGCACGCACTGCCTGGTCGTTATGGCCGAACTCTTTTAGCAGCCGAATCAGGCTACCAATCCAAATTTGGTTGCCATAATGGCGAATATAGTCTCCATAAATCGTAAAAATCATTGATCGTGTATTTATGCTCATATTTGACACCCTTTGTCCCTACCGTTTTCGCTTATTTCCTATTTAGCAAGGGGTTCCCTTCCGACACTTTCATGGTTCAGTATTTTAGCAAATTTTTATAACATTTACAATACGAATAGCATAAAAAGCATCTGATGATAAAACGGGAGCCTCATGCGATGGAGCTCCCGTTTGTTTTTTTCTTATTCACCAGTAAAATGGGGCTTGCGTTTTTCACTGAATGCTGCTAATGCCTCAAGACGATCCTTAGTCGGAATCGTCTGCTCATACGCCTTCGCCTCAATTGACAGCCCTGTTTGCAAGTCGACGTTCATCCCTTGCTGGATGGCAAATTTCGCTTGCCGCAATGCAATAGGACCGTTTTGCAGCATTTCATGCGCTAGCGCCTCGCAGCTTGGCAGCAGCTCTCCTTTTTCCACTACTTTTGTTAAAAGACCATATGCATACGCTTCGTCAGCTGTTATTTTGCGAGCAGTGAGAATCAACTCTTTTGCTTTTGCCTCGCCAATCAACCGCGGTAAACGCTGGGTTCCGCCGGCTCCCGGAATAATCGCCCAGCTTACCTCGGTAAGCCCCATCACCGCTTCCTTCACTGCAATTCGAAAATCGCATGAAAGCATTAGTTCAAATCCACCGCCAAAAGCATAGCCGTTTACCGCTGCAATCGTCGGCTGGGGCAAATGGGCCACCGCATCAAACACATCGCGGATTTTCTTGACATTGCGGCGCACCTCTGTCTCTGACAGCGTTTTGCGCTCTTTTAAATCCGCTCCTGCACTAAAAGCTTTATCGCCTGCTCCCGTAAAAATCACCACCCGGATGTCACGATCAAAATAAATTTGATCGACTACCTCGCCCAGTTGCACCAGTGTCGCATAGTCAAAACAGTTCATGACTTCCGGGCGATGAATCGTGACAAATCCGATATAATCACGTTTTTCTAATAAAATATTCGCCACGGCTCTTCCTCCTTTTACTAGACATCCAGGTTTTCAACAATGGTAGCGATTCCTTGTCCCACGCCAATACACATGGTTGCCAGACCGTATCGGACCTTTCTTTTTTTCATCTCATAAATTAAGGTTGTTAAAATGCGGGCACCACTAGCTCCAAGCGGATGACCAAACGCAATCGCTCCACCATTGACATTAACAATGTCTTTATTCAGTTCAAGCTGTTTGATGCACTCTAATGACTGGGAAGCAAACGCTTCGTTAAGTTCAACTAAACCAATATCGTTCACCGTTAAACCGGCGCGCTGCAACGCTTTTCTCGTCGCATAAATCGGACCGAGCCCCATCACGGCCGGTTCTAAGCCGGCGACCGCAGAAACCGTATATTTCACAAGCGGCTTCATGCCTAGCTTTTGGGCTTTTTCTGCACTCATGAGCAATAAGGCGGCTGCTCCGTCATTAACACCAGAAGCATTCCCTGCGGTGACTGTCCCATTTTCAAAAAGCGGACGCAATTTTGCTAGCTTTTCCATTGTTGTATCGGGACGCGGATGCTCATCTTTATCTACGACGATCTCTGCTCCCTTTCGATCGCGATACACAACGGGAACAAGCTCGTCGGCAAAACGGTGTGCTTCCATCGCTTTTTTGGCCTTCATTTGGCTTTCATAGGCAAACTCATCTTGCGCTTCACGAGAAATCCCATACCGCTTTGCGACATTTTCTGCCGTTTGCGGCATGCTGTCTGTACCGTACATTTCATGCAGTTTCGGATTAATAAAGCGCCAGCCGATCGTGGTATCGAACATTTCTAAATTGCCGCGCGGAAAATCTTGATCGGGCTTTGCCATAACAAACGGCGCGCGCGTCATACTTTCTGTTCCTCCGGCGATCACTATGTCAGCTTCACCAACCATAATCGCCCGGGCAGCATAATTGACAGCATCCAAACCAGAGCCGCACAAGCGATTGACCGTTGTGCCTGCTACTTCAATTGGCAATCCAGCTAATAGCGCCGACATGCGCGCAACATTCCGATTGTCCTCCCCTGCCTGATTGGCATTTCCAAGCACGACTTCTTCGATTTCCTCGACTGGAAGCCCCGGATTGCGTTCGACTAATGCTCGAATCACAATAGCCCCTAAATCGTCCGGACGAACTTCCTTTAACGCTCCTTTATATCTTCCAATCGGCGTCCGGACCGCATCAACAATGACGACTTCTCGCATCGCTTCTTCTCCTTCCTACTCCTTGTTCGTATAGTCGTAAACTCCTTTTCCTGTTTTTCTCCCAAGTCGTCCTGCCTTAACGTATTGCTCCAGTAACGGCGCCGGACGGTATTTTTCTCCTAGCTTTTCATGCAAGTATTTTAAATTGTTTAACCGAGTATCTAAGCCTACTAGATCAGCCAATTCAAATGGTCCCATTGGATAGTTAAGACCAAGCTTAATCGCTTTATCAATCTGGTCCGGTGTGCCGACACCTTCTTGCAGCATGTAAAATGCTTCATTGCCCACCAATGCGCTAATTCGGCTTGTCACAAAGCCCGGAAACTCATTCACAACCACCGTTTCTTTTCCCATTTGTTCAGCCACTTGCTGAATGACTTCGGCCGTTTCATCGCTTGTCTCCAATCCGCGAATAATCTCAACAAGCTTCATTTTATGGACCGGATTGAAAAAGTGCATGGCGATTACCTTTTCCGGACGTTTTGTAAACGAAGCAATCTCTGTCGGGCTCATCGTCGATGTATTTGTGGCAAAATAACATGCTTGTGGCGCATGCGCATCGATGGTTTCGAAAATTTGTTTTTTAATCTCTAATTTTTCCGGTACCGCTTCAATCACTAGATCGGCCGTTTGAACAGCCTCCGCTAAATTTGTTGAATACGACAAACGAGCTTGCGCTTCAAGTTTAGCGGCTTCCGATATCTTATTTAACGATACCGCTTTGTCAAAAATCGCATCGATTTCTTTTTTCGCACTTTGCAGCTGCTCTTCTTTTATATCAACCAACATGGTGACAAAGCCGCCAGCTGCGCTGACATAAGCAATGCCTCTTCCCATCACTCCTGAGCCGACGACGACAATACGGCGAACCATAGCAATCCTCTCCTTATTATTCATGTATTTATATATAGAAGTGAAAACGAGCACCCATCCGCAGATGGAAGTGCTCGAATTTGCGCATTACAAACCGAAAGGATTGAGCGGACGGCTTCCGTAGTATGACAAGATGCTTTTTGTCTCTGTATATAAGTCAAGCGTTTCAATGCAAAGCTCGCGTCCGAAGCCAGATTGTTTATAACCGCCAAACGGCGTTCCTGGGAATGCGGAGAACGGGCTATTGATCATGACGATGCCGGCTTGAATTTGCTTCGCCACCCGGATCGCTCGGCCATGGTCTTTTGTCCAAATCGCTGAGCCTAATCCGTATTCGCTATCGTTTGCCAGCTTGACAACCTCTTTTTCATCACTAAACTTCATCACAACAACCACTGGCCCGAAAATTTCTTCTTTGACTACTTTCATGCTGTGATTGACATTTGTAATAATAGTCGGCTCATACCAGTAACCGTTTTCAAATCCTTCAACCTTTGCTTCTTTCCCCCCTGTCACAACCGTTGCCCCTTCTTCAAGTGCCGAACGAACATATCCGTCAATGACTTCTAATTGTTCACGGCTAATGATCGCTCCGACATGTGTCCCTTGGTCAAATGGGTTGCCAAGCTTTAATTTCTTTGTTTTCTCCACAAATTTTTCCATAAATTGTTCATAAATGCTTTCATGTACATATAAACGAGAGCGCGCTTCGCATGATTGTCCCGTATTGTAGAAGATACCGAATAAAGCCCCGTCCACAGCCGCATCAAGGTCCGCATCCTCAAAAATGATGTTCGGCGATTTTCCACCAAGCTCCAATGTAACGCGTTTTAGCGTCTTCGATGCTTTTTCCATAATATCTTTGCCAACTGGGGTGGAACCGGTAAAGGCTACTTTATCGACAAGCGGATGCTCCACTAAATAATTGCCCACTTCGGAGCCCGAACCTGTTACAACGTTGACAACACCTTCCGGCACCCCTGCCTCATGGCAAATCTCCGCAAGCACAATGCATGTTAATGGTGTTAATGAAGCTGGCTTGACAACGACAGAGCAGCCGACAGCAATAGCCGGAGCAATTTTCCACGCTGCCATCATCAACGGATAATTCCACGGAATAATTTGTGCACATACACCGACTGGTTCTTTTTCTGTAAAGTTATGAAATGCTCCTGGCATGTTGTTGACCGTTCCGCGATGACCGACAATTGCACTTGCATAAAACTCAAAATCTTCGATCGCCTGCATGACTTGCCCTTGGGCAGCAGAAAGTGATTTCCCCGTATCTAAAATCTCCAACTCCACTAGCTCATTAAAGCGAGAGCGCATGATAGAAGCGATCTTGTTAAGGATACGCGCCCGTTTATTCACTGTAAAATGACGCCATTTCCCATAGTCGAATGCTTGACGCGCTGCTTGAATCGCCCGTTCTGCATCTTCCTTTGTTCCTTTGGCTACTTGCGCCACCGGTTCTCCTGTCGCTGGATTATAGGTTGTAAACGTTTCCCCTGAAGAACCTTCCACACGCTCACCATTAATAATGAGATGATATTTCTCACGCTTCATTTCAAGATTTTCCATTTTTTGTTCTTTTACTGTTGACATATCATACACGCTCCCTTTTCCTTATTTTCCTTTAAATACTGCCGGACGCTTTTCGAAAAATGCGCGTACGCCTTCGCGATGATCTTCTGTCAATCCAGCAATTCTCTGACCATACGCTTCTTTTTCCAAATATTCCACAAATGAACAACTCCCGCTTTCGCGCAAAAGACGTTTGATCAATCCAATCGCTTTTGTCGGCATTTGCGCGAGCTTTGCCGCAAATCGTTGCACTTCGGTTTCCCATTCTGATTCAGGAATCACAGCTGTCACGAGCCCAAGCTCATAGGCTGTTTGTGCGCTTACTTTTTCTCCTAAAACAGCAAGCTCAAGTGCTTTGGCATGGCCAATTAACCGCGGTAAATAGTAAAGGTTTCCGGCATCAGGAACCAAGCCAACATGAATAAATGCTTCAATAAAGCTTGCTTTTTCGGAAGCGAGCCGGAAATCGCAAGCCAATGCTAAGCTCATTCCCGCCCCCGCTGCCACGCCATTAACAGCGGCAATAACGGGTTTTTCAAAATGATGAAGCGCTTTCATCATTGGCGCATAGCGCGTCCGCAAAACCTCTCCGTGATCCAATTCCTCCGTGACGCCAGCGAGGTCTTCGCCTGAGCAGAAGGCTCTTCCTTCACCAGTGATGACAACACTGCGAACCATTTCGTCACCAGCGGCCTGCTTAAGCGCTGAGACAATCTCTTTATTCATTTGCTCCGTAAATGCATTTAGCTTATCCGGCCGCTGAAGGATCAGCCACGCCACATGCTCGCGGACTTCATAACGAATCGTTTCGTACAACGAACAGCCCTCCTTACTTTCCTTTAAAATTCGGCTTGCGTTTTTCCATAAATGCTTGCATGCCTTCTTTTTGATCTTCTGATGAGAAAAGAAGATAAAAGTTTTTCCGCTCAAACTGCATTCCTTCATATAAGGAATAATCGACCGCTTTATGAACGGCTTCTTTAATGAAACGAACCGACAAAGGAGGCTGTTGAGCAATTTTTTTGGCTAGCTTGATCGTTTCTTCCAAAAGCAGCTCTGGCGCCACAACGCGATTGACAATTCCAAGCTCGTAGGCTGTTTTTGCTGACATCCTTTCCCCTGTCCAAAGCCATTCGAGCGCTTTTGTTTTACCGATTAATTTTGTCAGACGCTGCGTGCCGCCAGCTCCGGGCATCACGCCAATATTGACTTCAGGAAACCCGAATTCAGCCGTCTCTGAAGCCAGCAGGAGATCGCAGCTCAGCGCTAATTCAAACCCTCCTCCTAATGCAAGGCCATGTACAGCGGCAATCATCGGTTTTTTTATCCATGCTAAACGATCCCACTCTGCGAATTGATTCAGCATTTCTAAGGTAATCGAATCGTCGTCCGCCATTTCATCAATATCAGCTCCAGCAGCAAATGCGCGCCCTTTTCCCGTTAAGACCATGACCCGCACATCATCATGACGGTCATACTCTTCCATTGCCTTTACAATTTCCGTCACCATTTGACGGTTTAGCGCATTCAGTACATGAGGACGATTCAATTCAATCACAGCAATCGAGCCCTCGATATACGTTTGAATATGCGCGTATTTACTCATTTCCGACTTCCTCGCCAATCATCATTGTCACAAGCTCGCCGGCAAATGACATCAAATCCTTTGCGGACGCTTTTGCTTCACTTGTTCTCATCGCTTCTTTTAACGCTTCATGACTGTCGTAATACATTTCGCATAGTAAATAATATTCGCTTTCTCCCCCCATTGGCGTGCCGACAATTTTGGTTACCTCCATTTTGCGCAGCCCCGGGATTTTCGCTGTAATCGGTGCGTGTGTTCCAAAATAATGCTCATCAAACGCATTTTTATCCTTTGGTTGCTTATAAAGCGCGATCATTTTTACCATTTGTCTCTTCTCCTTTTTTCGTTTTTTACATCCATATCGAAATTGGTTTTAGTGCTTCAAATGGGTTCTTGCATTGTTTACAATAAAAAATGCTGCGGCAGGCGGTCGGACCAAAGACATTTTCCATCATTGTATAAGTGGAGGTGCAATATGGACACTCAATTTGCCATTCGCCGTTGGGACCCATTTGTTTCGGCGGCGGAGCAATTCCAAACTCCTTCAATTTTTCACGACCCTCTTCTGTAATCCGTTCCGATGTCCATGGCGGATGGTTAATAAATTCAACGGTTACGCGCTTGATTCCTTCTAAACTGGAAAGAACTTGTTCGACACGCTGTCGAATAATATCAAGCGCCGGACAGCCAATAAAGGTCGGCAGCAATTGAACAACCACTTCCCCATTTGTAAACTGGACCTTTTCTACCATCCCTAAATCCAAAACGCTGACGGAATCAATTTCAGGATCTTTAACCGCATCCAACGCCGTTTTGATTTTCTCAATCATCCTATTAGCACCTCCCTTGTTTTTGGTAGTAGTGATCGATGAATTACCAAGCGGCAAGAGGATCCATTCGGTATACTTCAGATAAAGTGGCGATTGCCGATTCCAAATCTGGTGTATGTTCGCCGTTGCGGCCATTTCCGTGCTTCATCTGAAACGCGTTTGGCATTGTCAGATTGGCTTGTTCAAATACGGGGTTCATCGCTTGAATCCACCGCTCTGTTAGCACTTCCTCGCTGTCAATCAAACCGAATTCGACCATCTTGCTTCCTTTGTTCCCCAGGGACAAGACACCACCAAAATCGTCCATCACTTTCTCAATCGCTTGAATCATCCGTTCGCGTGCTTCGCCCTGTGCATTGACAAGCTGAACAAACCATGTTTTCCAGTGCATCAAATGATAGTAAAGCTCCATATTGATCTTGATCGCCACCTGCGCTAGCGGCTCATAGGAACAGTTTTTCAATGAATCAATGCGGACCTTCTTCGCTTGTGCGTAGAAGTAATTTCTTACAACGGTAAACGCCCAGTCATAACGAGGCTCCTGTAAATAATGCCCCGGTCCGTTCACTTCCTCTAGTAAAATCGCATTGCGTCTTTCCGATGCTTCACGCCCATGCGCTAGATCATCAGCGCGGCCCATGCCGATCTCTTCAAGCAACTGATAATACATCGCTGCATGCCCCATCGTATCTTGGCTGATCGACGAAAACGCGACATCTTCTTCAATATGAGGGGCAAGCCCCAGCCATTCAGAACCACGATACGCCAAAATAAAATCATCATCAGCCAGCTGAAATAATAGCTCCACAAGCGCTTCTTGATATTCAGGGTATTGCTTCAATTGTTCCGGTTTCGTGATTTTCATCGCTGAATCTCGCCCTTCCATGACAGAATTTCTTTCTCATCCAACATTTGCTGTTCATATTGCCGCCATTTCTTTTTCAAATATCCATATCCTTTTGTCGTACGGTAATCCTTATTATCCAGACGTTTTAGCGCTTCTTTTTCTTCCTCTGTCATCTGACGAATGTCAGAACGTTTTACAACCCAAATATCAGAGACAGGTTCACGACGCATGAAATTTTCTTGAGCCATTACTAGCGCGATTTCATGATTTGGCGCCAGCAGGCTAAATTGATGCTGCAGCGGCGCTGTATCGTTTTTTCTGCTGAAAACCTCAAATACTTGATAAAAGCCTTTTCCGTTATGATTCATAACGATCCCCCCATTACACGGCTGATGAACAGCTTAACGCTTCGCGAACCCAAGCGTTGTTCCGATATGACAATTCTCGGAGGCGAAGACGCTCTTTGGATTTCGGTCCATTATTGCGAATGATTTCTTTAAATTGGCTCCAATCCGGCTGACGATACACCCATTTTCCTTGCGCCTCATCATAGTGCATCGTTTCATCTGGAAGCTTAAGTCCAAGCGATAAAATGCGCGGTACATATTTCGTAAAGAAGTCTTGGCGCAGCTGCTCATTCGTTTTTGTGCGGATGCAATATTTAATGGTGATATCTTGCTTCGATGTCCCTGTTGTCGATGCATTGTCAGGCCCAAAGAACATAAGCAGGGCATCCCACCAGCGATTTAGCGCGCCTTGAATCATTTCCTTTTGCTCTTCCGTCCCTTCTGCAAGCGCTAAAATAATCGATTCTCCATGCTGGGCATGGAATACCTCTTCGGCACAAATCCGTTTTAAAGCGCGTGCATATGGACCGTAAGATGCATCAAGCATATTCGTTTGTGTAATAATCGCAGCTCCATCGACAAGCCAGCCAATTAAGCCAGCGTCTCCCCATGTTGGCGCAGGCATATGAAACACATTATGAAACTTTAAATCTCCTTTAAATAAATCTTGCATAATTTCTTCACGTGTTTTTCCAAGAGGTGCCATTAAATCCTCCGCAACACGAAGCAAAAGCTGACCGTGCCCCATTTCGTCTTGCACTTTCGCCATAATACCAAGCTTTCTTCGCAAAGACGGTGCCTTGGGTACCCATTCTTTTTCAGGGAGCGCGCCCATGATTTCGCTAATTCCATGCATAGAGATTAATTTAATTAATGTTAGACGGTATTCTTCCGGCATCCAATCATCTGCTTCAATCTTTTCACCAGCTTCAATTCGCTCCATAAATCGCTGATGCTTCTCTTCTTCTGACAAGCGTTCAAACGATGTAATGACAGTCATTGATATGGCCCTCCTAATTATATAACGTTATTTTAACGTAATTATAAAATAACGTTATAAATATTTCAATAATGAAAATTGTTATAATTGAGTATTTTTCATATTTTCGCCTTTTCTTTGCGGCGATCAATGATCCGAATCGCCTTTCCTTCCGAACGAGGAAGTGTCTTTGGCGTATGGATCTCTACGTTCATCGACACAAGACAGTAGTTTTTCAACAAATGCTGAATGTGTTTTTTCAGCAGCATCACGCGTTCATGCTTAATGTCCCCGCTGATTTCTCCAATAAACTCCTCATTGACCTCCACATGCAATTCAACAACATCGAGTGTTCCTTTGCGATCAAGATGAATTTGATAATACGGGGCTAATTCAGGAACGGTAAGCAAATAATGTTCAATTTCGGATGGGAATACATTCACTCCGCGAATAATTAGCATATCATCGACACGCCCTTTGACGCGCGACATTCTTGTCGTTGTTCTACCGCATTTACACCGTTCTCTTGTAATGGAAGCGATGTCACCGGTACGGTAGCGAAGCACAGGGAACGCTTCTTTTGTAAGACTTGTAAATACAAGCTCTCCTTCTTCTCCATCCGCGACTGGCTCAAGCGTTTTTGGATTTATGACTTCCACGTAGAAATGATCATCCGCAATATGCAGTCCATCCTGTGCTTCATGACATTCCATTGCTACGCCAGGTCCAATCACTTCACTTAATCCATAAATATCACAAGCTTTAATCGCAAAAGCTTCTTCAAGCGTTCTTCGCATTTCCTCGGACCAAGGCTCCGCCCCGAAAACGCCATATTTTAATGATGTTTGCCGCGGATCTTTCCCAAGCTCGCGCATGCGTTCCGCAATGTTTAATACATAAGAAGGAGTACCGCAAATGACTTCAGGACGAAAATCTTCAATTAATGTCACTTGTCTGTCTGTGTTTCCTCCTGATACAGGCACTGTCACCATCCCCAGCCGCTCGCTTCCGTAATGCAAGCCAAGCCCTCCGGTGAACAAACCGTAACCATATGCGTTATGCAGCACTTTACCCGGTTCTCCGCCAGCAGTAGCGATGGCGCGCGCGACAATGTCAGACCAATTTTCAATATCATGTTTTGTATAGGCCACCACCGTCGGTTTTCCGCTTGTACCGCTTGAAGCATGGATACGTACTGCTTCACGTAGATCGACAGCCAGCAATCCAAACGGATAATGGTCGCGCAAATCCTTTTTCGTTGTGAACGGAAGCTTGCGGATATCTTCAAGCGAGCGAATATGCTCTGGCTTGACATTCCGTTCATTCAGCTTGCCGCGATAAAACGGAACCTTCTCATACACCCTTTCAACCGTTTGCTGCAGTCTCTGTAGCTGCAGCTTTTCCATTTCATACTTCGAAAACGTCTCAACATCATGCAAAATCATTTTCCCATCCCCTTTAAAACGCTTTCATTTTTTATAAAAATTAAACACTTATTACGTTTAAATAACGTTATAAGTGTTTAACATCATATTTAAGTTAAAAATAGCGCTAACATTGCAAATTGTCAATTATTTTTTACTATTCCCGTTCATCTTAGGACCTTTCACCTACCGCATCGTTCTTAAAGATAAAGAATTTGAAAACTTCTTCTGATAGCTGCGATGCTAGTTTCAATATAACTCAACTATATGGATGTAACGGGACATCATAACATTTTCAGCAATGTGGAGTTTGGGACGTTTTTCAACCATCGGATAACCAACATTCAGCTATAAGTTCATTCCTTTCTTCTATATCGTATAGCGGTTATCCCGTCTCTCTATTTTGTCCGAGTTCTCTTCCTTATTTTCTCGTTGCTTGAACAATATCTTTCAAGAATTGTATCGCTTCTATCATTTCTTGTTCTGTCATGCTACCAAATCCTAACAAAATATAAGGCGGAGGAGATGTTTGGGAATCAAACCAATACTTTGCCACAGAATAAATGTGAATGCCTCTTCCTTTTGCTTCCTCGACTAGCCGATCGGCATCCATGACATGATGGAAGTGAACAAGCAAGTGCAATCCAGCCTTTTCGCCAATAATGGTGGCATGCTCACCAAAATGGTCATAAATCGCATGGATCAGCGTTTGACGTTTTTTTGCATATACAGTGCGCATTTTTCGAATATGACGCTCCAAATAGCCTTTTTCCATAAATAACGCCAGCGCTTTTTGCACCACCGTCGCCACGGGCTGATGATAGCTAGAAAACATCTGGTAAAACGAGGAAAGCAATTGTTTTGGCAATACCATATAACAAACACGAATGGCAGGCGTTAGCACTTTTGAAAACGTTCCAATATAGATCACGCGATCTTGCGTATCGAGCGCTTTTAGAGCAGGAATCGGTTTTCCTTCATATCGAAATTCGCTGTCGTAATCGTCTTCAATCAAAAACGCATTTCTCGTTTCTGCCCATTTTAATAGCTTTTGCCGTTTGCCAATCGGCAGTACCATTCCAAGTGGCAGCTGATGTGATGGGGTCACATAAGCAACGGTGGCATCACTCTGTTCCAATTCCGCAATATGTAAACCATCCTGTTCAAGTGAAATGGGGAGCACCTGATAACGATGGTTTATAAAGACGGCACGGATACCGTCATACGATGGATTTTCCATAGCGATTTTATTTTTTTCAGGTGAGAAAAGCTGACAAAGAAGTCCTGTTATTTGATGAATGCCAGCACCGATAATCACCTGTTCATCTGAACAATGAATGCCGCGCGCCTGAAACAAATACCGGGCAATTTGCTGACGCAGCTTCCTTTCTCCTTGACGTTCACCATACCAAAGCAATTCCTCCCGCGATGCGTCCATTGCCTCGTTCAGGCAAGCGCGCCACGCTCGCAGCGGAAAATGGGCCGTATCAATATGGCCATAGCGAAAATCGTACCGATACCTCGATACAGGTGACACGGATAACGGAATCACAAACGGCGGTTCTAACTTCATCCATACATCCTTATCAAATTCTTTGATGATAAATCCCTTCCGCGGCCGACTTTCAACATACCCTTCCGCTACAAGCTGTGCATAAGCGGCTTCCACCGTATTGCGGCTAATGCGCAAATGCTTGGCAAGAACGCGTATGGAAGGAAGCGCCTCACCTGTTTGGAGATGCCCTTTCACCATTTCGCCTTTGATATATTCGTAAAGCTGTTCATAAAGCGGAAGTCGCCGCTCGCTGTCTAAATGCGGGGTTAATTCAATCATGTTTCCTCCTCCTCTGTCCCCTAAAAAATATCCAAAACTGCCACTATGCATCCATACAGCAGCTTTTTACAATGATTATAACAAAGGAACAGGAGGAAAAAATATGGATGAAATGAGAAGACCGCTATTAGCCTGTAACGATCAAGACAAAATTTCTGCCTTTCTCTCGTCAGCAACCACCGGATATTTAGGATTAACTGACAACAGTGAACCATACGTTGTTCCTCTTAATTTCGTTTGGTGGAAAGGCGCCGTATACATTCACGGAGCTGAATCAGGAAGAAAAATGGAAATAATAAATCGAAACAAACGGATCTGTTTTACTGTCAGTGAAAATTTTGGAACAATGGTCAATCCGGTACCAGCCAAAACGGATACAAGTTATATGAGTGTTATGATTTTTGGGGAGATCGAAATCGTCGCCGATTTGTCTGAAGCAACCGCCGCGATGCAAAAGCTGCTTGATAAATATGTTCCTGGTTACTTTTCCACTCCTCTTTCCAAACATCACGTCGATTCGTACCGTTCTTCAATGGGAAGCCGTACAATCGTCATGAAAATCATTCCAAAGGTGATAACAGCTAAGGAAAAGCCTTTAAACGAACAGCGTTTATTTTACAAAGGAAGACACGTAGCCGATGATGCAGGGATGGTTTAAAGTGGTTAAAATCGAAAACTCGACTGCCCACTTCCTCTTTCTATGAAATAAAAGCAGGCACATCAAGTGTCTGCTTTATTCTTCTTTCACAGCTGATTAAGCGCCTGTTCCAAGTCACTCCAAATATCTTCCCACGCTTCAAGTCCCACCGATAAGCGAAGGAGAGAGTCGCTAATTCCCATTTCCATTCTTGCTTTCTCTGGAACGACAGCATGTGTCATAGTGGCTGGATGCTGAATCAACGTCTCCGTATCTCCTAAGCTGACCGCGATATGAATCAGCCGCAAGCCATTGAGCAAGCGTTGAGCCTCTTCTTTCGTCCCTTTCACTTCAAACGAAATTAAGCCGCCGCCGCGCTTCATTTGTTTTTTATAAATCGAATAGCTACAATGGTCCGGGGCGTTTGGGTAATATACATTCGCAACAGCTGGGTGCTGTTTAAGGCGTTCCACAATTTTTTCAGCATTGTCGCAATGGCGATCCATGCGCACTGCCAGCGTTTTCACTCCACGCAACAAAAGCCAGGCATCAAATGGTGAAAGAACCCCGCCAATATCTTTTTGCGTCGTTTTAGCGATTTCCGCCATCAATTCTTTCGTTCCTACCGCGATACCAGCAATGACATCACCGTGGCCGCCAATGTATTTCGTTGCGCTGTGGATGACAACGTCACAACCGAACAAAAGCGGCCGCTGCAAATACGGGGAACAAAATGTGTTATCTACAACAACCGTTATTCCGTGCTCTTTCGCGACTTTTACCACCATTTCCAAATCAATGAGCTTCATTGTTGGATTAATCGGCGTTTCTACGTAAATACACACGGTTTCAGGACGAATGAGCTGACGAATTTGCTCTTCTGTTTCCATCGGGCAAAAATCATGATCAATTTCGTATTTCTGCTTCATTAGCTGCAGCAAACCGAATGTACAGCCATATACTCCTTGCGAACATATCATGTGGTCATTCGCTTTTGTCAAAGCAACAAGCACAGCGGACACTGCCGCCATGCCTGAGCTAAACGCCAAGGCAGCCTCTCCCTCTTCTAAATAAGCCATTTTCTCTTCAAGTGCCCGGACTGTCGGATTAGCCAGCCGCGAATAAATGAATCCTTCCTCTTGCCCAGCAAAGCGTGCTTCTCCTTGCTCCGCCGTATCGAAAGTAAAGGTAGAGGTTTGAAAAATCGGAACGGCTAGACTTCCAAGATGCTCCTTCGTGCAATAGCCGTGATGAATCGCTGCTGTTTCAAATCGCTTCTCTGTATATTTCATGACCAATCCCCCTATGTGGTAATAACTCTTCATCTTTAGTATACGATATGCCAAAATCTTTTGTAAGCGCTTTCTAAAACTTGTTATCTATCTTATTACTACATTGGCTGAGGATGTCATTCATAGAGTCGAGTTGGCGAACCTTTGTCACACAATGTATGACGAAAAAGCAAATTACGAAACTCCTTCCACCGTTATTTTTTCACAGGCATGATTCGTTTCGTCTATTTCCTTTTCTTGCTGCTATACTAAGGATTTATTCTAACAAAATATGAAAATTTTCCCCACAAACGGCAGATAGTATCTTGACAAATCCGCCGTTCCGTAAGATAATTCTGAAAAACAGCGATACTGATAACGGTACGGGACTAGTAAATCAATGGAACGTGCAAGAGAGTGGAGCTCGTAGGCTGGAAGGTTCCTCACGGAAAGTTGATTGAACCTGCCCTAATATGGCCGCTTATGCAAACATAAGCCGTTATTCCCGCGTTACTGGGACGAAAGTGGGCGCTTACTTGCGCCAAAAAAGGTGGTACCGCGGAACGCTTTTCCGTCCTTTTCATAAGGAGGGGAAAAGCGTTTTTTTATGTGAAATTAAAGTGAGGAGGAAAAAAATGAAAAAACAACGAGTGATCGTAAAAATCGGCAGCAGCTCCCTTACCGATTCAAACGGAAAGCTTTCTGAACAAAAGCTGCTCGATCACGTGGAAGCCATCGCTTACTTGAAACAGCTCGGCCATGATGTGATTTTAATTTCCTCTGGCGCTGTTGCAGCGGGATTTTCTCAGCTCGGCTACCGCTTTCGGCCACAAACAGTAGCAGGCAAGCAAGCGGCGGCGGCGGTCGGCCAAGGACTGCTTATGCAAAGCTATATTTCTGCTTTTCGCTCGTTTGGTATTGTCATTGGGCAGCTGCTCTTAACACGCGAGGATTTTTACAGTCGGGAACGATTCCACAATTTATTTTCTGCCATCTCTGAATTGCTTGATCGTGGAGTTCTGCCGATTATTAATGAAAACGATTCGGTTTCTGTCGAAGAATTAACATTTGGCGACAACGATTTGTTGTCCGCTCTTGTCAGCGGTTTTTTACATGCCGATGCGTTAATTATTTTAACAGATATTAATGGACTATACGATGGAAATCCAAAAACAGACCGAACCGCAAAAAAGTATCATTTTTTACCGGAAATAACAGATGATTTAATCGAGCAGGCTGGCGGTATCGGCACCTCTCTGGGAACAGGAGGAATGAAATCAAAGCTGCTAGCGGCACAAAAAGCTCTTTCGTTTGGCGTCAGCGTTTTTGTCGGAACAGGAAGCGGAAAAAGAAAATTGTGTGATGTTTTAGAAGGAAAAGGAGACGGGACATATATTGGCACTCGGCAAGGGCATATGCAAATGCGCAAACAGTGGATTGCCTATCACTCCCAACCAGCGGGGAGGATCGAAATTGACGAAGGAGCAGAAATCGCCCTTTTACATAAAGGGAAAAGTTTATTGCCGGTTGGTGTAACCAATGTATGGGGAGCATTCAAAGCTCTCGATGTCGTGGAAGTGATTAATCAAAAGGGCGAAGTGATCGGAAGAGGACAGGTATACTACTCAGCTGAGGACTTAGTAAAAGTCAAGGGCTGGGCTAGCGAGGCCGCCAGACGCTATTCTATCCACCAGCGTCCAGAGGTCATTCATCGCAATCACTGGGTATGTTTAAAAAACCCGTCTGTTTCATTGCGTTAAATTAAGAAACGACATGCTTATGACAAAGGAGGCCACCGTAATGAATGAATTGTTGCTAAAAGCTATGCAGTTAAAGCAAGCGGCTAAGTCATTAGCTGTGTTATCGGCATCGGAAAAAAATGAAGCGCTCTCCATCATCGCTGAAGCATTAGTAGCAAAAAACCAATGGATTCTTGCAGAAAATAAAAAAGATATGTCCATTGGCCAAGCAAACGGAATGTCGCCCGCTTTGCTTGACCGTTTACAGTTAACAGAGGAACGAATCAAACAAATGGTCACTGGTATCCAACAAGTGATCGCTTTGCCTGATCCAGTTGGTGAAACGATTGAGGAGCAAACACGGCCCAATGGACTGCAAATCAAACATATCCGGGTTCCGCTTGGCGTGATTGGCATGGTATACGAAGCGCGGCCGAACGTCACCGTCGATGCCGCAACACTCTGCTTAAAAACAGGAAACGCCGTGCTGTTGCGGGGAAGTTCATCGGCCATCCATTCCAATCAGGCCCTCGTTTCCATCATGCAAGAGGCACTAAAACATTCTCCTATTCCCCCAGAAGCGGTTCAGCTGCTAGAAGATACGAGCCGCGAAACCGCTCGGAGCATGTTTCGCTTAAAAGAATATTTAGATGTTCTCATCCCGCGCGGCGGAGCCGGATTGATTCAATCGGTTGTCGAAAATGCTACCGTTCCTGTCTTAGAAACAGGTGTCGGCAATTGTCATATTTTTATCGATCAATCAGCCAAAAAACAAATGACAATGGATATTGTACTCAACGCAAAGCTGCAGCGTCCATCCGTATGCAATGCTGTCGAAACCGTCTTGATCCATAAAGATTGGCCGTACGTCGGCGAACTCATCGAAACATTGCACCATCAAGCCGTTGAATTGCGCGGCGATGCCGCCCTCGCTTCTGCTTATCCTTTTATTCAGCCGGCAACAGAGGAAGATTGGCGAACAGAATTTTTAGCACCGATTTTAGCCGTCAAGCTTGTTGAAGACGTAGAAGAAGCGATCCGCCATATTAGCCAATATGGGACAAAACATTCCGAAGCGATTATTTCTGAATGCGCCGCACACGTTCAACGCTTTTTTGAATCTGTTGATGCGGCAGTGCTCTATCATAATGCCTCGACGCGATTCACGGATGGCGAACAGTTTGGGTACGGAGCAGAAATCGGCATTAGCACCCAAAAGCTGCACGCCCGGGGTCCAATGGGTCTGCGCGCCATCACAACGACGAAAACGCTCGTCTATGGCGCAGGACAAGTGCGCGAATGATCGCTCCAATTAATCAGGGGCTGTCCCAAAAGCCAAGGTCACTACCTTTTGGAGCCCCTCTTTTTTCCTCTTTTGAAACGAATAAAGAACAGAGCAGCAGCAACTATCCGCGAATAAATCCACCTTCGGAATGAATCACTTGTCCAGTGATCCACGCGGCTTCATCACTCGCCAAAAAACGAATAAGGCGCGCGGCATCATGGAGTGTACCAATCCGTCCGAACGGAAAGTTAAGCAGAAGATGCTGTTTCAACTCCTCGTTCATTCCTCCAAAATCAGTCGAACCCTGCGTAATCCCTTTTTCCATTACTTCAACAACAAATGTTTTCACAAAGGCATCAAGCGCCTCTTTTGTCGCAGCATAAGCTGTCTCTCCGGACATGGGTCCTAAAGATTGTCCGGATGTCAACAAAATAATGCGCCCCTCCTTGTTGTTTAGAAAATATTTTGGCAAATTCAACGCTAAGCAATATCGGCGCCTTTACGCTTAAATTCTATTGAAAGTAAAGAAAAATACACCGCCGCCGATATCTCCAAACCTTCATGACCATTCATCACTCACGAATATAGTTTGCTTTAGCAAATGGGCAGCTGCTTGATGAAAAATTGAATCATCCATCAGAGATGGTTAGAACATTCAACAAAGCGCGGGATGTTCGTTCATTGACAATAAAATTTTTCCATCATGCAATCTATATGGTCAAAGAGGGCTATTTTTTCTCCATTTGAAAAATCGCAATACTTTCTAATAATTCGTTGGCCAGCGATGATAAAGACTGGGCTGCAGATGAAATTTCCTCCATTGCGGCGAGTTGTTGTTCGGTTGCTCCGGCAATCTCGCTGCTTGATAAAACATTTTTTTCAGAAATATCCTTAATATACTCCATGCTTTTTGCCATTTCTTCACCGACTTCAGACATGGAACGCACCGCTGCAGATACAAGATTCACTTTATTCACAGCAAGCTGCGCCGCTTCTTCTATATGAACAAAAACATTCTTTAATCTTTCTGTTGAATCCAGACCTAATTTCACTTTATCTGTACACATAGCTGCGGAACGGACCGCCTCTATTGTTTCTGTTTGAATCGAATCAATCAAGCTTGTAATCTGGTAAGCGGATTTTTTGGATTCCTCCGCTAGTTTTCTTACTTCAGCAGCGACAACAGAAAAGCCTTTCCCATGTTCTCCTGCTCTGGCGGCCTCAATAGCAGCATTTAAAGCCAACAGATTCGTTTGCTCAGCAATATCGGTAATGAAGGCGACAATCCGGCCGATTTGCTTCGATTTTTCGCCAAGCAGTTGCATGATGTTTGAAGTGTAGTCTACAGAAAGGCTGATTTCATTCATTTGTTGCATCACCAAATGAATAGAGCCCACTCCTTGAACAGCCGCTTCCATCGCATTTTGTGCGCTTCGCAGCATCTCTTCACTATTTTGTGCTACTTGTTGAAGTGCAGCTGACAGCGTATCAGCTGAATGAGCTGTTTTCCTTATATTTTTTAACTGTTCTTCTGTTCCAGCAGACATTTCTTGTGTAATACGAGCAATTTGTTCAGAAGCGATCGTCGATTGCTCAGCACTTGCTGTCAGCTGCTCAGCAGCGCTCGATACCTGCAGAGAATGAAGATTAACCTTTTTCATAATATGCCGCAAATTATGGACCATAAAGTTAAAATTAGCCGCCAGCATGCCTATCTCATCCTTTGAACGCACCGCTAGCTCTTCGATATTTAAATTTCCATTGGCAATGCTTGAGGATAAATCGGAAACCTTTAGCACCGGCTGAACGATTCTTCGAACAACAAAATAGGTTAAAACAATAGCTGTGAATAGAAAACCAATGATTAAATAGACGAAATTCAACGTCTCTTGCCATGCCTTTTTTTCAACCTTGGATACATCGAAATCTACTCCATACAACGCTAAAACATTTCCTCTATCATCTAATATGGGCGTAACTCCGCTTTTCCACTTTCCAAATTGATCGGTATATATGTCGGTCGTTTGCGCCGTTTTGGTTGTATAGGCTTTAACAACTGCGGTACGAAAGGTCGTTTCATCCGTTGGATATTCAGAGCCAAATGTAAAGCGATCAGAACGTAAGCTGCTGCTAAATACTGGCAGGTCAATACGGCCATTTTCATAAGTAACGAAATACAGATTAGCAACATAGGAATGGGTACTACGAATGGTTTCGTCCATTAATTCGCTGACTTTTAAAGTATCATGGTTTTTTTCGCTCGGTTGATGAATAACAGATTTCACTACCTTCTCATCTACATTTTTCGCCAAAATGGTGCCAAATCCGTTTAGCTCTTTTTCCATGTTGGCTAAATTGCTCTCTACAATAATTTTGTCAGCCAACCAGGCACTTGCGATTCCCATTAGAAAAATAATAGAACAAACAACGGAAAGCAGCTTCGTTGACAGCGATCGCCTTTTTCTTTTAAACAACGCCAGCACCTCTCTTTACAATGTAATAACACGTTATGGCGTGCATGAAAAAAGGTTCTAGTAAAAACGGCTATCTCTGTCATTTTTTATTTTTTTCTGATGCCAGAATGGGGACATCACTTAATATCGGCGAAGTTGCTTATGATTTGTTGCTTGCTCATAAATCGATCATTGACATTTCTATCTTTTATGATATTATAAATATTGTCCGTAGCTTTAATAACGGGGCATTAGTTCAGGGGGAGAACGCTTCGCTGGCAGCGAAGAGGTCATCGGTTCGAATCCGATATGCTCCATATTTAATGATCAAAAAAGCGGTTTATAGGCCGCTTTTTTATTTTTGTGAAACAGCTTTTCATGGTATCGCGAATTTGATCCGTCAGCCACTCCCGATCAAAAGAGAGAGCGAACGCCGACAACCATCCCGCTTACAGACAAATGGGATGGTTCGATCACTCAACCGTCAAAATTAAGTTCTCGATCTACCCATTGCCAACATCCCGACATACAAAAACACGAATCTACTTCATATCGCCAGATGATTGGGCCTTCGCTACATATTAACATTTCTGACGCAGAAAAGAAAATGGTCGTTTCATCATTAAACCTGCTACTTATGCTAACATTTGCTTCACTTTCTCCAAGCCAACAAAATCCCCTGTCCATTTCGCTTCTTCAAGACGCAAAGACAACGGAATCTCGCAATAGATGGTGGCCAGCTTGCGCGATAAATAAAGCATTTCTAAATTCTCGCTAATCTTTTTCTGCTGAGCTTTCGTCAACTGCTCAAGATTTTCGACTAATCCTTCAATAGAACCATATTGTTGGATTAATTTAAATGCCGTTTTTTCTCCGATGCCGCGCACTCCCGGATAATTGTCGCTTGAATCCCCCATAAGCGCTTTGACATCCACAAGCTGCTGCGGTAAAAGGCCTTTCTCTTCATAAAACCGGTCATCCGTATATACTTCATAATGACCGATGCCTTTAGCCAGCAAATAAACGGACACATTCGGAGAAAGAAGCTGAAATAAATCACGATCTCCAGTCAAAATCGAAATGTTCAGCAAACTCCCGTATTGTTTGACAATCGTGCCAATACAATCATCCGCTTCGGCTCCTAATACTCCGATGTTGGGAATTTCGAGCGCAGCGACGGCTTCTTTCGCCAAATCAAATTGCGGCACAAGCTCCGGCGGCGGGTCGCCACGATTCGCTTTATAATCGGGAAACCATTCAGTGCGAAAGGTGGTGCTCCCCATATCCCAGCAGCACACGACATGCGTTGGACGAATGGTTTGAAGCGCAGCTGATAAGTGCCTGATCAGCCCATGAACCGCATTTGTCGGCACACCGCGGCTGTTTCGCATCCACTGTCCACTCGGAGCGGTCGCATAAAAAGAGCGAAACAATAGAGCCATACCGTCGACTAATAATAGATGTGAATGAGTATTCGTCATGCTTTGCTTATTCCTCTCTATGCATCATTTACTTTTAATGAGCCCATCCATCACTTCATCTACCGGAGGAATCCTTCCTACTTCCTTTATCATGATTTTGCCATTATTCTTTCATACACGGCTTCACCATCATCAAACTGCTCTTTCCTTTTCTTCTCATCAAACAAGCCGTTGGCGCGGTACGTTTCCCTTTTGTACAAGTTCCTCTAAGATCAAAGCGACACCATCTTCATCGTTCGTAGCTGTGATCGAATCGCTTTGCTGCTTCACTGCCTCAGCAGCATTCCCCATCGCGACACGGTATCCCGCAACCGCAAACATCGGCAGATCATTAAGGCTATCACCGACGACCACCGTATCAGACAACTCCATTCCATAATAAGAAGCGAGCTTCTTGATCGCTTCTCCTTTTGTCGCCTGTTGATGATTGATTTCAATATTATTAGGATGCGAAGAAGTAACCGCCACATTCGGCAGCTTCGCAAATTGGAAAGAAGCCTCTTTTAATAAATGGATATTTAAGGAAAAAATAAGAATCTTATAGACTATTAATGAATCATCATGCCATACTTGGCTAATATCTTCTACATATGTCACACGCGCCTGTTGAAACTGCTTTTGAACAATGCGCTGCAAATCAGGATGCTCTTCCCTTACTTTATAAGCAAGTGCTTCTAGATGTTCGCGATTATGTAAGCCAACGTAGACAGCCGTATTAGTATAAAGTTCGCAATATAAATCCGGCTGTGTTCGCACCCATTCTAATGTGGGGATGAATGCGTGCCGATGCAACGGAACCTCGCTCATCACCGCACCGCTTTCCAACGTAATCATCGCACCATTTAAGCCAATGATCGGACAATGAAGACCAGCCCGTTCCAGCGGGAGGTACGCGTCTTTATACGCTCGTCCTGTGGCAATGGCCACAATATGTCCGGCATCTTGGGCTTTTTTGATCGCATCTTTATTTCTCGGACTAATGTATCCCTCTGAATGAAGCAGTGTTCCATCCATATCTAAAGCAATGAACATCGAGCCATTCCTCCATTTCTTTTTAGCTTCACCGCTTTAAAACTCTTTCTCAATTATAATACAAAATCCAAGAAAATGAGAGGAATTTACTCTTGATGAAGAATGAGTCTCGCCTTCCCGCACTGGTTTTCCATAAATCAAAAAAGAAACGGCTGGTTGTTCGGTTCTCAGCCACAATGGGGCATGACGAGACAAGTCACAAGCTCGTCTCCGACCGTCGAGACCATCAAATATAGAGCGCTTTCACCAATAGACAATCTCTTCAGCTGCTTAACAAAATTGGGGATACATCTAAAAATTTTGAAAGAGGATTTCTGTGCGTCCAATGATGGAGAGCAAAAAACAGTTGATTCAGCTTATGCGAAAAAAGCAAGCTACACCTCGAATTGAATCTCGCCCGCCTCTTCATTCCATCTTGCACAAACCGCTTTTTTCTCTTCCATAAATGTATAAGTTTTTTTGCCGATTCGAATGACGGTCCCTTCCCACACATGATCCATTTGAATCGTTTCTCCTTTAGGAACTGATAGGACGGTCTTAATTCCAGATGAAGAACCGACCTCTCTCACATAAACCCCCTTTTGTGCATAAACCTCGCCGCCTCTCAACACCCCATGAATGACCAGTTTTCCTCCTGCATAAATATTGCAGTTATAACATCCTTTTCCCGTTATTACCACATCGCCGCTTCCATGAATGACACTATTCAACGCATATGATAATTCAATCGAATCGGCAGAAAGCTGTTCATTTTGGCTAATCATCTCTTCTATGTCGCGAAGCAACTTAGCAAAGCTTTCGTATGCTTTTTTCACTAAAATGCATGTATGTAAACGCTCTCCTAGTTGTATCCAAGCTTCGCTTAATTGTTCTCTTTTCGTTTGGCAAACCTCTCGGTACTTTTTCACAGCCGCTTGCAGAGACTGAAATTTTGTTTCGATTAATTTTCCTATCACCCAATTCATGTTTTTACCTTCCACATTGGAGATCACGGTGATCTGCTGAACGGTGACAATCATTCTTTCAAGCTGTTGGCGAATCGTATTCAGTGACTCCATTAATTCTGTAACCGCCATTTTTTGCTCTCCTGAAATGACGGTTCCGCTTATAAGATTTTGATAGATAAAAATGGATTGCTGAGCCTGAATTTTTGCACGGTTGGCATTTTGAAAAATCACAACACTTCCTTCCGCCTCAACCTCCATACCATCTTGAACATTTCCAATAATTTCGATATCTCCCTTAAAGCGAACATTACCTGTTGAGAGATCGACATCCCCTTGATGGACAAGTTTTGGAATCATGGATACAATAGCCGTACGCCCCTTTTGCACTACTTGAGGCCTTCCAGACTCCACAGCCATTATCTTCACTCCATCTTCTGACATGGCGACCCCCTTTCCAAGTTGAACATGAACTGGAAAGGTATCGCGTACAGGAATCACTTCACCGGTTACTCTTTTTCCCGGAATGCCTGGTTGTGCTGGGTGAATGACTGCAATCACGTCACCCGCTTGAACGCTCGGAACTCCTTCGATTTCACGATAATCTACTGTACCATCCTGGCGCATCTTCGGTTTTTTCGGCTGGTTCGAGCCCGCTTTTACTTCAACCCAGCCGTCCTTTCCTTCCTGAGACGGCGTTCCTTGAGCAATCGCCACATGGATTTTCTCCGTTGCTTGGAGCGCTTCGTTGATGTTTTCTTCAAGAATTCCATGCACAATATGCAACTGCTCTAACCGTTGCTTGATTTCTTCATACGTAACAACCGGTTTTACTTCGGTAAGTATTTGGGCATTTAGTTGCGCATGCTTAGCCGGAGGAAAATCTAAAAGCACGTAGCGTTTGTGTAGTGTCGGCTCGATGAGTAAAGCGGCCTGCATTTTTTGGGAATCCACTGTAATATCCCATGTCCCCTCTATCACTTTTTCTTCCTCTGCATGAACTTCCAATACATCTCCTTGTTTAATGCTAACCACACGGTCTACCTCTTCCCCGTTGCGAAACAGCTTTACTCCTTCCCCAATCGTAATGCTTGGCCCTTCTGAAGAGGAGCGCTGATAAAACAACCTGCCATCTTCCATCCATACTTTAGCGTCTTGATCGTTTAATTCATCAACAGAAATTTTTGTTATTTTTACGATCGCTTGTTTTGTTGATAATCCAAATAAACGCTTTTTCTCGTGCTGAATGATTTCGATAGAAACCTGTTCGCGTGTGGCTTGCAGCTGTTCAAGCCCTAGACGGATCGCTTCATCCAATGTATTTCCTTTTGAAATAATACTTTCCACACCTGCTTCTCCTCCTTAGATGGATACATATTCCTTTATTCTTATAATATATGACATTTATCCTTACGTAGCAGTGCCAAAAGTCGGACAATTGATGATTCTCTCTATATTTTTGTTGTCATCTTTAAGCAAAACAGAAGGTGAGATTCCTCTGCTGAGAATTCCCACCTTTGCTTTAGTGATCTATTATTCCGTTTGTTAGATTTTCATAATTCCACCTGTACTTGCTGAGGTGACAAGCTTTGAATAGCGGGCGAGGTATCCCGTTTTCACCTTTGGCTCAAATCCTTTCCAGTTCGCTTTTCGCTTCTCCCATTCTTCTTCAGAAAGCTGAACATCAATCGTTCGCGCAACAATGTCGATCACAATATAATCACCATCTTCTACAAAAGCAAGCGGTCCCCCTTCTGCTGCTTCCGGCGATACGTGTCCAATGGATAACCCGCGAGAAGCTCCGGAAAAACGCCCGTCCGTCACAAGCGCCACTTTCGGTCCAAGCCCCATCCCAACAATTTGTGATGTCGGCGCAAGCATTTCCGGCATTCCAGGACCTCCCTTCGGTCCTTCATAGCGAATAATGACAACATGGCCTGGCTTCACTCGTCCTCCCGCAATCCCTTCAAGTGCTTCCTCTTGGGAGTTAAAAACGATGGCCGGGCCTTCATGACGCGTGATTCCTCCCTGAATGCCCCCTGTTTTTATAATCGCGCCATCTGGAGCAAGATTGCCAAATAAAACAGCCAGTCCACCCGTTTCTGAATGCGGCTGATGAATCGGGCGAATGACCTCATGGTTTGTTACTTCACAACCGGAAATATTTTCTCCTAATGTTCTTCCCGATACGGTCAGCGCATCAAGATGAAGCGTTCCTTCTTTTTTCGCTAGCTCGTGAAGCACTGCTGACACTCCGCCTGCTTCATGCAAATCCTCGATATGTATATCAGATGCTGGCGCTAATTTCGCTAAATGCGGCACACGAGCAGCCACTTCGTTGATGCGCTCCAACGGATAATCGATCCCTGCCTCGTTCGCAATCGCGAGTGTGTGTAATACGGTGTTGGTCGAGCCGCCAAGCGCCATATCGAGCGCAAATGCATTGTCAATCGCTTTTTCCGTCACAATATCTCGCGGCTTAATGTCATGCTCAATTAAATACATAAGTTGTTGAGCCGAGCGTTTTACGAACTCTTTGCGAGCCGGGTCAACAGCTAGAATCGTTCCGTTTCCTGGAAGCGCCAAACCGAGCGCTTCAGCCAAGCAATTCATGGAATTGGCTGTAAACATTCCTGAGCACGATCCACAGGTCGGACAGCCATATTGCTCTAGCTCTTGCAAGCCTTGTTCATCAATTTTTCCTGCTTGATACGCTCCAACCCCTTCAAATACTGAAGAAAGCGAAATTTTCCGGCCGTCACTCGTCACCCCCGCCTTCATTGGTCCACCGCTCACAAAGATGGTCGGAATATTTAAGCGCATCGCTGCCATCATCATTCCAGGAGTAATTTTGTCGCAGTTCGGAATGCACACCATCCCGTCAAACCAATGCGCCGATACCACCGTTTCAACGGAATCGGCAATGATTTCACGGCTTGGCAGTGAGTAACGCATGCCGATATGTCCCATTGCAATACCGTCATCAACACCGATCGTATTCATTTCAAACGGCACCCCGCCTGCTTCACGAATCGCTTCTTTTACAATTTTTCCAAACTCCTGTAAATGAACATGTCCTGGAATAATATCAATATAGGAGTTCACAACAGCGATAAATGGTTTGTCAAAATCCTCTTCTTTTACTCCGGCTGCCCTTAACAAACTTCGATGTGGAGCACGGTCAAATCCCTTTTTAATCATATTGCTTCTCAATTGCTTCAACTTCAATCCCTCCATATACACCCTTTATATTTTAAGTATTGTATCACTTTTTAGAATAGATTGACAATTATTTGTTTTTCTCATTCAACAACATCATGCTACTGTCAGGCGTTTGGATGAGCCAATAAAAGCCCATACATAGTACTAGATTCCTCGCTTTTCTGCTGGGGTTTAGGATGCCATTCTGTTTTTAAGTAAAACAGTGCGCTACGATATAGAAATCAGAGTCTGTTGAAAAAATAAAGCGGCTTCTTTTCCATTGAGTAATAAGATAAGCAACATAATTTGCACTCACCTCGCCCATAATGAAAATAGCAAGAATGGACAAGGCGAGGAGGCGCGAACATCATGAAGATTACAGAATTGACATTGGAATTGATCGTCGGATTTATCTTGTTATTTCTTGTCGTAAAAGTGGCTGGAAAAAAGCTGATTCATCAAATTACACCGTTTACCTTTATTTCCGTCATTGTATTAGGAGAATTGCTTGGAAATGCGCTCTATGCTGACCATGTGCATATTTGGTACATTATTTATTCAATCACCTTATGGGGAGCCCTCCTTCTGTTCGTAGAATATATCAACCAAAAATGGCTGGCGTTTCGCCTCATCGCTGAGGGAAAGCCAACCGCATTAATTCGCAATGGAATCATCGACTATGAGGCATTGAAAAAAGCGCGCTTGACCCTTAATCAATTACAAAGCCTGCTGCGCCAAAATGAAACATTTTCGATCAGGGAAGTTGCTTTTTGTTACTTAGAAGCTGATGGATCGCTCAGTATATTAAAAAAATCGTCTTACCAAAAGCCGAAAAAAGAGGATTTTCACTTCCCGCCACAGCCTGTCCACATTCCAACTACAATTATCCGAGACGGACAGCTATTAATGGACGAGCTACGCGAACTAGAAAAAAGCGAAGAATGGCTATTAGAGGAGCTTCGTTCCCGTGAAATAACAGATTACAAACATGTACTGATCGCTGAGTGGCTAGAAGGAGACGGATTATTTGTGCAGACATACCAATGATGCAGCATTGCTTGATCTGTTCATAAACGAACCCCTGATTTTTCTCGCAAAGAGCCAATATCGTTGCCACATATAGTGAACCAGCTGCTTGGCGACCCTTTCTGATGCTTGGTACAATAAATATGTGACGGGTGGGGTAGAAACATCTCCTTCGCCAAACTTTTATAGAGGAGTAAGTGTCCCTATGATTGATGCCCATATCCATCTTGATCAGTACGATCAAATTGACGAGCGAATAAAAACATGGCAAGAAGCTGGCATCTCAGGAGTTGTTGCAGTCTCGACAGATTTGCCGTCGAGCTACCGGACATTGGAGCTGAAGCAGCGATTTCCAGCGTTCGTATACGCCGCGATTGGCTTTCATCCAGAACAGCCACTTCCTCATCCACAGGACTGGGAAGAATGGGTTCATCTAGTACAAAAAGAACGCCCACAGCTGGGAGCGATCGGGGAAGTCGGGCTCCCTCATTACTCGGCAGACGCGACCACACGTTATCAAAACCATTGCGAGCGTTTCGAGCAAATCGTGCAAATCGCTTCCTCCCTTTCTTTGCCATTGGCTCTTCATGCGGTATATGAAGGCGCCCAAACCGCTCTTTCTATTTTGCAAAAATATGCCGTAAAATACGCTCATTTTCATTGGCTAAAAGCAGAAGTTTCTATTATCAAGCAAATCGTCCGATGCGGCTACTATATTTCCGTCACTCCAGAAGTTTGCTATCGTGAACGCGACCGAAAACTGTTATCCTTTGTACCGATCGAACAGCTGCTTTTAGAAACGGATGGACCTTGGCCATTTGCCGGCCCGTTCAGCGGTATGGAAACATCTCCTTTATTGTTAAAGCATTCGCTGCAAACAGTAGCCGCGTTATACAAGCAAGATGTCGAGACTGTAAAAACCACCATCGTTTCCAACACCAAACGCATTTATCGTTAAATTTCACCGCACAGACCAAGCGGGGTGCTCCCTGCTTATAACAACTCCAGCCATTTATTTGCGGTATACAAAATACAAACGAAAAATAGACCATTCCGCAACATGCGAAATGGTCCGCGATTTTATGATGATAGTTTCCTTTTTTCTCCATCAAGAGAACTCTTTGTTATATTTTCACGCTTTTCAATAGAACTTATGAAACAACGGTCTCATCGCTGATCGTGGAATGTGTCCATTTATTGCTTCGCTAACATAGCCGCTTCTGTCTTAACAGCCGCTATCAACGGATGCCCAAGCTCTAATCCTGCGTAGCGGGACAACGCCCCTTCGATGCCCATTTGTCGAATCGTCTCTTGCAACTCCATCGCTTCGGTATCTTCTTGATAATCAAATTGCAAGAGAGCGGCGATTCCTTTGACGAGCCCTGATGGGATCTCATGAAACAAGTCATAATATTGTTTGGCAGGGCTGATGAGACGATCGTTCGGACCAAGCTTGCGAATCGGCGAGCGCCCTACTCTCGTCACCTCATCCGTAATCGCAGAGTTTGTGAATCTTTGAACAATTTTTTTGATATATATTTGATGTTCATCAGCATTCCATCCATACTTTTGAATGAGTACTCGTCCAGATTCATTGAGCGCCTTCACCACATCAGCATAAATCTCTTCGTCCTTCATTGCCTCATGAATCGTGAAAAACTTTTTGTAATAGCCTAAATAAGCGACAAGGGCATGCCCTGTATTCACGGTAAACAATTTTCTTTCAATATAAGGAGGCAATTCATCGACGATGCGTACTCCTTCAATTGGCGGAATGGTTCCGATCATTTGCTTCGTTTCAATGACCCACTCAAAAAATGGCTCCACCGTAACAGAAAGCAAGTCCTCATTTTTTTGATTTGGAACGATGCGGTCAACGGCACAGTTCGGGAAACTGCAATATTGGCTGGCCATTGTTTGCTCTTCTTCGGATAATTTTTTCCATACATGCTCTTTTAAAAAGCTGCTGCCGCCAATCATATTTTCACAAGCAATGATATGAACAGGAGTTCGATTCACCTCTAAGCGCTTGCGAATCCCTTCAGCGATCACAGGAGCAATCAGAGGCAATACATTCGGCCCGACAGCTGTCGTAACGAAATCTGCTCTCGCGATGTGCTGAAGCACAGCTTCGTGATCCTTCACACTGTGCAGTGCTGTCACATGGTAAACGTGTTGCTCTTCAATTTGTTCGCCGGCAATAATGACCCGATAGTGCCGCTTTTCTTGCAGCTTTTGAACAATTTCCTCGTTAACATCCACAAATACGACTTCATAGCCCGATTGCGAAAGTAGTTGGCCAATAAAACCTCTGCCGATATTTCCAGCACCAAAATGAACGGCTAACACGTTAATTCACCCCGTTTAAAAGCTGAAGAATCTCTTCCTTCTCTGTCGCATGAATCATCTTTTCCACATTTTCTTCTTCTGAGCAAACAATGGCGATTTTCGATAAAATCTCTAAATGCTCATTTTCTTTGCCGGCAATGCCAATTAATAGCTTGACAATGTTTCCTTCTCCAAAATCAACACCATTTGGAACTTGAACAATCGAAAGACCAGGTTGCTTCACTAATTGCTTCGCTTCTTCTGTTCCGTGCGGAATCGCCACAAAATTCCCCATATATGTCGATGTCAGCGCTTCTCTTTCAAACATTTTCTCAATATATACCTCGTCCACATAGCCTTGCTCTACTAAAATCGTTCCGGCTAAACGGATCGCTTCTGTTTTATTTGCTACTTCTGCATTAAGAACAATGTTTTCTTTTTTTAAAATAGTCAATGTCATTCACTCCTTGCGATTTTGAAGATGCTGATAAAAAAAGATTTCTAAATGCTTTCCTAAAAAAGAATGAAGCTGCTCGGCCGTTCCTTTTGAAAACAAACGCACACTTTCTTCATCTTTAATAATGAGAGAGCTGATTTGACTCAATACCGATAATGCTTCTTCTGGAGCATCGCTCGGCGCTAAAAGCAGCAAAAGCCGCTCTACATCCATTGGTTGATGATGCATTCCCATCACGGTTTGCGGATGGGCAAGCTCATACATTGTAAATGAAGGGACAGAGATAGCCAGACTGCGTGTGTGATAAAGCGCTAACGGCGTCCCAGGAATGCCTAATCCGCCCATTTCTTCTCTTCGCATTAATTCTGTTAGAACCTGCTCCGCCTCTTGGATGATTCCTTTCTCTTGCAGGCGGCCACACGCTCTCTCCAACACTTCGTGAACCGAGCGCGCTTGTACAAGCTGTAACGTAAACCCCTGAAGAAGCTGGACAATCGTTTCGCTCATCGTTTGAATGGCGTTCATTTTTTGAATCGTGTTTTTGGAAACGTCCACCTGTTTTTGACGGCTGACCGCTTTCTTGTTTTTTAAAAATTGCCGAATGGCAGCAGCTTCTTCCTCCTGAAGCATAGGACTGACAAGAAAATACGGTTCACTCAATCCCGAAATCGGAATGGTCGACACAATCAAATCGTATTTGCTCATATCAATACGATTTAGCTCAAAAAATGATCGTTGTTCAATCGCTGAAATATCGGATATTTCTTTTTTCAGGCGCGTCGCTAGTATTTTCGCCGTTCCTAACCCGCTTGAGCAAACGACTAAAGCATTCAGACCTTTCTTTTCCCTGAGCAACGCAGACGCAAAATGAAGAACCACATAACCAATTTCCTCTTCAGGAATTTCCATGTCGAGAAAAATGACATGCATTCCTTTTTTAACAATTTCAAAAAGCTCGAAATAATCTTGACGAATTCTCTCAAGCAATGGGTTCGTAATTCCCATATTATGCTGGATGCGGTATAAAGCCGGCTTTAAATGAATGATCAAATCCTCATATAAAGGATAATCGCCCGTCAAATCGACACCGATCTCTCGGCCGACAAAACGAATAAGCTCTTGCACTTTTCTGCCGATTTCTAAGCTTCCTTCTTCCAGCATATATCCACGGCGATCGCGAAATTTCGCACCCATTAAATGCATCGTAATATAGCCAATTTCCTGTTCAGGAATCACAAGCTGAAAGGCCGATTCTAAAGATTTGGCAATTTTTTCTGCCATTTCATATTCTTTTGTTGTCCGGATCGTTTCTAGATACTGTGCTTCAAAATTGATTTCTTCTCCTTGCATGATCCGTTCAATCGCTAGTGCAAGATGGATCACTAACGCTACATAGGAACTATCCGCGATCGTAAAAGGAAGATCGTCCTTCATCATTTCAATTTGCTTTTCAATGGTAAACAGCTTTTTCTTATCAACAAGACCAAGCAGCTTTTCCGTAATGGCGCTTAATGTATCATTTGCTGCGTCTGCCATGGATTCCTTCATAATCGTCAAAAATTCAGATTCATCCAAATGATGCAGCAATAATCGGCTGATCATTTTTCGTTTCGCTGATTCCGATCCGACGATTTCCACGCCATATCCTCGTTTACGGATGAGCGAAAGGCCATCTTTTTCAAGCATTCCTTCGATTTTATCCAAATCATTGCTGATCGTGGCAACGGTGACATTTAAATCATGTGCAAGAGATAAAAGTTTGACAGGTTCAGCATTTTCTAATAAGGCAATTAAAATCATCGTTTGCCGCTCTTCCGGTGTGTATTCAGCATGCGATAAACCAAAAAGGTGTGCCTGCAGTTCTTTTTTGACATGCTCTTCCCCTATAATTTGGATGCCTACTCCCGCCTTTTTCACCAAGCGCAGCCCGCTTTCAGTTAAAATTTGTTCAACCCCCTTTAAATCTCGATGAATGGTACGGTTGCTGACATCCAACTGTTCCGCAAGCTCGCCTACTGTGATTCCCTTGTCATTAGATAATAAAATATCCAATATTTTTCTTTCTCTTGCTGATATATACACGATAGCCACCTCCCATCTTCAGCAACTATTGGAGTATAGAACGCACCAAAAAAATTGTAGACCTTGTTTAAAGAAGCAACAACAAATTGAAAAACTATTTTCGTCCTTGCACTTGTTGCCATTTTTAAAAAACGTGGCAAAAAGATAAGCCTTCCGCTTATCTTTTTGCCCAGTCACTATTTACTTTCTTTTAACATTTGAACAAGCTCATCATATTTCGGGCTGCCAAGGAAATTATCAACAGAAACATGATAGGCATTCGGCAATTTTTCTTTTGCGCGGCTCGTTAAGTTTTGATGTGTAATCACAACATCCGCATCTGATGGAAGCTGGTTGATCGATGTATTCGTCACTTCAATATCGAGTCCCGCTTTTTGCACTTTATTTTTCATAATGGAAGCTCCCATCGCGCTTGAGCCCATTCCTGCGTCGCAAGCAAATACAATTTTTTTCACGTCGCCTAAAGTGGCCGGTTTCGGCTGTGTTTGCAATGCAGCCGCCACTTCACTTTTCTTTCCTTTTAATTGTTGCATTTTTTCAGTCGCTTCATGCAAATCTTCCTGTTCTGCTTTCGCAGACTTTAAGAAAAAGGATGCGACGATGAACGAAACCGCTGTAGCCACTAATACACCAGCTAACACACCGAAATAATTTCCGCGCGGCGTCATGGCAAGTAAGGCAACAATACTACCTGGTGAAGGAACCGCGATCAAGCCCGCATGGAAGATCGTGAAGGTGAGCACCCCGCTCACTCCACCGGCAATGGCTGCTAAAATCAACACCGGACGCATTAAAATATATGGGAAGTAAATTTCATGAATTCCGCCAAGAAAATGGATAATAGCGGCACCAGGCGCCGATTGTTTCGCTGTCCCTTTTCCGAATAACCAGTACGCTAACAAAATGCCAAACCCTGGACCCGGATTCGTTTCAAGCAAGAATAAAATCGACTTTCCATCCTTTGCTGCTTGTTCGATACCAAGCGGACTTAAAATTCCGTGATTGATAGCGTTGTTTAAAAATAATACCTTCGCAGGCTCAATAAAGATATTAGCAAGCGGCAACAGCTTCATATTAATAATAACTTCTACTCCAGCCGCTAATGTTTTGTTTAGTCCTAAAACAATCGGTCCTACTCCTTTAAATGCTAGTAGCGTTAAAGCGCCGCCGATAATCCCGGCTGAAAAGTTGTTGACCAGCATTTCAAAGCCTTGCTTGACTTTTCCTTGAACAAGACCGTCAAATTTCTTAATTAAATAGCCACCAAGCGGTCCCATAATCATCGCGCCAAGAAACATTGGGATGTCCGCTCCGACGATAACCCCCATGGTCGCTGTCGCACCAACTACTCCGCCGCGAACATCATAAACCATTTTTCCGCCTGTATAACCGATTAATAATGGCAGTAAATACGTAATCATTGGGCTTACGAGTTTCGCTAATGATTCATTTGGAAGCCATCCTGACGGAATAAATAAAGCGGTAATAATTCCCCATGCGATAAATGCGCCGATATTCGGCATAATCATTCCGCTTAAATAGCTACCGAACCGCTGTATTTTGACGCGGAAATTCGCTTGCTGTTCCATACGTTTTTCCTCCTTACTTAAGTTGTATGACTATAGCTCTATGTTAAAGCGCTTACACCTCATATTCAATGTAAAGTAAATATCATTTTGTCTGACACATTCTTGTCAATATTTAAAAACCGCATCCTTCATGGCGTTTGTCCCGCTTTCATATGTTCCAACTACATCTATCGAACCTTCCTCCCGCTTTTCATTTTATTTTCGCCATTCCCCTTTATATCATTAGGCAATAAACGAAAAAGACAAGCCTAAAAGCAGCTAAGGGAGAAATCTGGCGCTGTTCATTGGTTTTTATTAGATAACCAACACGCCTGCTCTATCTTTTTAAATGAAATAACGACGAGACCCGTGTTAGTACGTATAAGTAAAATGCGGGGAGCGATGTTTTACACAAACGCGGCGCTAGCAAAACTTCGATAAAAGTACACCAATCATCAATAAAACTTGGGGCAAGGCCATAGGGAGAAGAAAAAAAGGGAGCGAAGTCGCCACCTCGATCTCCAATTACAAAGAGGGCATCGTTCTTTTTGGTCCTTCCGCTTCGTCAAACAGGAAAAACAGCTTATGTGTTTCACTACGAAAAAGCATATATTGTCTTCCGCCCCTGGCCTATTGCTAGATGTAGCTAAACATGAACAAAGAATACAAAAAGGTTATACGCCTTTCGTCGCTGTCGCAGGAGATTCGCTCTTTCCAAAACAAAAGCGATGACAAACGCATACACTATTCTGGTTATAGCCTAAAAGTGCATGTTTGAAGAATCAGAAACCAGTCACTTGCTTTTTTCACGCGAGCGCATAAAAAAACCGAACAACACCGCTTTCAGACTCCTTCCTATGAAGCGGTTCGTTGTTCGGACACCGATCGTTAAAGATCCACCTAATGAACCTCCCGTCTCCACTCCGTTTAGAGGGGGAGATTTCTCGGTAAATATGTTAAATTACAGCCCACGAACAAAGAGCTTACATAGCACAAAGTGATCTCCTGCCCGTTGTTCGCCGCTTCACTGCTTCATTGATACTCCCCTAAATTAAGGAAGCTCGCGGCCCCTTGAGCTGACATAGAGAGCATACCATTCCTCTCTTGTCAATGTCGTATTGAGGGCCTCCGCGCATGCCCGAATACGGACTGGATTTGCCGTACCAATCACAGGCTGGATTCCTGCCGGATGAGCCATCAGCCACGCTAGCACGATCGCTTCCGGTGTTGTTTGTTTCTGCTTTGCCATTTCTTGAACGAGTTCTGCCGTCTGTTTCAGCGACTGAGGTTGTCCTTCTAATGATCGTCCCGAAAATACACCTTGTGCAAGTGATCCCCATGCTTGAATCTGAATATTTTCCAATCGGCAGTATTCAAGGGTGCCTTCAGGAAATACACTTTCTTTCGCAGCTTCTTGATTAACATGAACACCTGTTTCCAGCCAGCCGATTTTCGCCAAACTCATTTCCAGCTGGTTAATGATCAACGGCATATCACAATACGATTGCAGCAAGCGGATCTGTCCAGCGCTCATGTTCGATACGCCAAACCAACGGACTTTTCCAGACGCTTTTAATTCCTTAAACACTTGGGCTACCTCTTCCGGATCCATAAGCGGATCAGGGCGGTGAAGCAGAAGAATGTCGAGGTACTCCACTCCAAGCCTTGTTAAAATGCCGTCCACACTACGGCGAATATGCTCCTCTGAGAAATCATACCGTTTCGGAGCACTTGGACTTTCTTTAAAACGAATTCCACATTTGGATTGAATGAATATTTTTTCTCTTAGCTCGGGCTGCTCTTTGAGTACTTCACCAAATACTTTTTCAGCTTTACCTAAGGCATAAATATCAGCATGATCGAACATGTTGATGCCCACCGAAAGGGCCGACTCGATCGCTTCGTGCGCTTGCTTCACATCCTCTTTTGTAATCGGGTGCTCATTCCACCCACCGCCAAGCCCCATGCAGCCTAATACAAGCCGGCTAGCGGAAAGACCATACTGATGCAACGGTAATGGTTTCATTTTTGTTCCCCCCATCTTCACCATACATTCCATTTCATACGTCGCCGAATCCGTTCTTCATAGACGTGCGAACATCCTAATATATAAATGATATATGTAAATAACATTCTCAGCCTACTTATTCTCGCTTTTTTCTGCTGCTATCAACAAAACAAGATACCCTGATTGTCCCTTTACTCTGCATGCCAAAAAGCAGAGAGCATTGATAACAGCGACTGTCATCAATCAATCACTTCACGGGAAGTCAAGTACCTTCTGCATGCGAAAAGGGCCCCGCGCCAAGAATTATCACATATCAGGCATCACAACGCAAAGATGTTCCAGCGGAAAGCCCCATCAACAAAGTGACAAATAGAGCCGACCAGACCATGAAACGCCATTGAGATTTTAGGTATGTTGAATCGCAGCCAATCGAACGAGTTTGTCTAGGGAACGTACGAAATCGATTTCAGCTATGCTAGCTTATATCATAGCGGAAAATCTATATTTTTTCTATGTAAAAAGAGCAAAACGGCCGGAAAAAGATCCGTTTTTCTTTCTAACTGCTACAGAGAGCGTATACATGTCCACAGACTCGCCTCCGGCCGTTAGGAGAATCTGTATTTTTCTTTTTCATTCACCGCGCGCCTTTCTAGGAATCGAGCACTCTATGATGTTAAAGACTTTTGCGCAGTAAACGATCCGTATTTCTTCTCGTAATGGCTCAACGCCAAAAGCGGAAAAACATAACGATAACTGTGATAATGAATATAAAATCCCCCTGCCATTCCTTGACCAGTCGGATAAGAGACCGTCCAATCTTTGCTATTGAGCGATTGTTGCAAAAAACGAAGCGCCGCTTCCATTTCAGGAATAGGCTGATCGAATACGGCAACCAACGCATCAAGAGCCCATGCTGTATGAACCGCCGTGCTAGTCCTTAGCGGTATATACGCTTTAGCGCTGTCACTTTTACAAGATTCTCCCCAACCGCCATCACTGTTCTGAATACTTAACAGCCACTTAATCGCTTTTTGCATCGACGAGTGCGTGGAAGGAACCCCGACAGCAGCCATTCCTGTTATCGCCGCCCATGTGCCGTACAAATAACAAATTCCCCATCGCCCATACCAAGAACCATTTTTTTCTTGATGATCCATTAACCATTCTACTGCATAAGCAACAGTTGGATGATCTTTTGTTAAACGTGCAAATGTACCAAGAAACTCCAAAGTTCTTCCCGTTAAATCGGCCGTTGATGGATCTGACAGCAAAAACTCCGCCCCATCGATTGGCAAATAACGCCATAGACGACGATCTACATTTTTTTCAAAAGCAGCAAAACCGCCATCATCATTTTGCATAGAGAACAACCAACTGATCCCTCTGTCCCACGCTTGACGAAACGCTCCTTCTTCTGATGCCATTCGGTAAATCGCTCGTAAAGAAGCGGTCGTATCATCAAGATCTGGATTGATCGTATTGATATCAGAAAATCCCCATCCTCCCGGTGGACTGTATGGGTTATGTATCGCCCAATCGCCATATCGATAGTGCTGACGAGAAAGCAGATAGTGATTCGCTTTTTGAATGGCATCATCTGTAAGCGGCACTCCTGCTTCCTGCAATGCATAGCTGGCTAATGCTGTATTCCATACATGTGCCGTCGTATATTGTATGTGCGTCTGTCCATCAATGGTGCAGCGAAAATTTTTTAATCCCTCAATGGCTTGAGCAATCACAGGATGGTCTTTGGAATATCCTTCTGAAAGAAGCGCAAAAATCATTAAAAAAGTGGCGCTGAAATAACTATAAAAAGTTCCATCTGTCTCTAAATGTTTCAACATATACTGAATCGCGCGCTGCTTCGCTGCCGCGCGAATATGCGCAGGCCATCCAAGAATCGATTGTTTCACATAGGAAAGAAACCCGCGGTCTGTACGCATCTCTCGCCAGTCCTCTCCCTCCCCGCGCATTCCCAATAACTCCGAAAGATTGGGGCTTTTGCTCGTTTTCCGGCTGTATTTGTTATCCAACAAAACTAAGAGTGGCGTGAGATTAGCCCGCCCGTATACCGAAATATCAAAAAAGTGCAGCGGAAATGAAGGTGGTAAAAGCAAAAATTCTAATGGAAGCGGAAAAAACGGTGGCCAGCGATACTGTCCCGTCAAAGCTAGCATAAATTTCGTAAACATATGAGCATTTTCGATCCCCCCCATTTCTAAAATCCGTCTTCTCGCTGCTCGCAAACGAGGATCGCTTTTTCGCCGGTAACCAGAATAAAGTAACGCATAATAAGCCTCGACTGTTGCGCTTACATTTCCGTCTCCCTCATCATAAAATAGCTTCCACGCCCCATTATTTTCCTGCCTGCTTTCAATTCGTTCCACCAGCGATTGGATAAGTTGTTCATCATTTATTTCTAAAGAACGTAATAAGATGATCATATAAGCATCTGTCGAAATACCTGTTTCAAACGGATGGCGCCATGATCCGTCAGAAGCTTGCGCCCGTTTTAACAAAGCGACCAATCGGTTCCGTTCATCCGGCATTGCCTATCTCCATCCTTTTCCTGTAATCTCACCGCTTTCTCTTTCATACTTATTCGTATAGAAGCCAAATGATTCACAGAAGGAGTGATTCGCATGTGCTGGTTCAAGAAGAAAGCTCCTTCCCTTTCTCCCTTTCTCGCCGCTATTCAAATGGAGTTGAAAAAGAAAAAACGAAGAGGCAATCGCATAACCGAACAAGATTTATCCGCGGAAGAAAGGAGTTTACTACGACAAATTCGCGTCCGCACACAAATAAGCAATGTGAACAATATTACAAGAACCGCTGCCTATCTTGATTTTTATCAGAAGCATCGCGAAATTCATTGGGCATTTTTAGGACATATGGTTTCACGAAACGGTGGCTGGAATATGACTGACTTAAAAGGAGAATGGCTGCTTGCTTTGTTGACAGAAGAGGAGCAGCAAGCTTTTTTTTCTTTTTTAGAAAGAGGCAACTGGTTGATTTTTCAAGATATTTATCCGCAATTTTTGCTGTATGAAGAAAGTAAAAAACGAGGAATCCCTTTATTTTATCTTTTACCATGTTTTCATGTGTCATTATTTATGGAAACGATTTGGAATCATTTTTGGCACTACAACGATCCCTATATCCTTGCCATCGCCCTCGTCATTAATGAGCAAAACTATTTAGAAAAACGGGTCATTCAGCATCCTGTCTTTCAAAAAAAAGTCTTTGAAGCACTTGAATTTAAAATCCAGGACTTTTTCAGCCTGAATCACATTTTATTTCCGTATGAGGATGAACAAGGTCAGACGGTGCTAATGGGTGAAACGATTCATCACTTTCAGTCGCTACATGAGCGAATCATGCTCGGCAAACGGCTATATGCTCTATTATTCCAAGACAACGATACATTGGAGAGAGCCGTGCGTTGGGCATCGCGCCACCCACACACAGGAACGAGAAAAGACTACTGGCCACATCTATTTAATGATGTCCGTGAATCGCTGCCTGGCCAGCCATACCGCCGCAGAATAAAAGATTGCCAGATTGCAGAAGGAGAGCCGCGCATTTATAGCCCGCCGCTTTTGTATGTTTGGAAAAATGTCGAGCATCAAGAAGCGGAACGAGGAGATTGGTTCACAGACCCAAGCGTTGTCCATTATTTAGCGAAAAACAGTGAATGGTTGAATGGAGAGATAACAAATGCCTATTGTAAAACGCTCGAAAAATTGGAGCTGGCAGCAACCGCCAAAAGCCACTTATTCTAGTTTTTTTAGAACCAAAACGAAGCGGGCCTATATCGCTTCTGCCCTTCTTTCATCTTGGCTTGGAACATATTTGGATTTATACTTCACAGGAAAAGGATGGTATACTTTCCCTCAACGTCCGCTGGCTGCGATTTTTCCTATTCATATTCTCTTTACAACACTAGGACTTTCCGCCTTTTCTCTGCTTTTTCTTTTCATTATGACGAAGCTGCAGCCTTGGCAACGAAGTTTATTTGTGGTCGCTCTAAGCTTTTGGATGGCTCTTTTGGAGGCAGGGGCAGAGGCTGCAGGCTGGTTGATTCATACCTCTCAATGGAGCCATACCTATTCTTTTATAGGATATTGGCTATTTATCAACATCGTTTGGCGTTTTTTCCGCTGGATGTGTTTTTAGCTATAGGAAATAACTGGGATTCATGATGTATTCTAACCAACACGAAAAACAGCAGTTTTAAAATTGAAGGAATTTTACGAACGTTGCTTTTTTATGCTCGAACCATGGACAGACAACACCGGCTTAGCGCTTCCTGCGAATAACATGGAGGAGGTAAAACATCTGAGCAATGATAAAGGAAAGCAAAAGCACGATGATCGTCCCAAAAATATAAACAGCCCCTTCTGCCGGGTCTCCTCCATTATCCAACAAACTCCCAAACAACATAAACAAAATGAAGCTCGCACCTACAACAAGAAAAAAAATGCTAATATATTTTGCCATCGTTCTCCCCCGTATTGTTTATTTTTTCAAACTGAAAAGGCTGCTGATCGGTTTGAAGAGAGATACAACAAAGTATTTTCACCCTCATAACGCTCAAGAAACGGCTCCACATCTTGCTTCAATGCCGCTAAATCTTGATGCTTGCGCCATTCGCTCATCTCTTCCACCTCCACTTTGTGATGAGACAGGAAACTTTTCGATCGATATGTTAAACAATAAAACGAATCAAGAGGGCTCCATTGACGATGTTTGCCAAACAGTGAGGCTTATTCACAACTTAACTTGATGATTGAAAAATTCCGCATCTATGCAACTGTTCATACGATACGTTACATCTATTATATATAATTTGGATAAAACAAACGACCGATTGATGGCTGAAAAGAGAAAGCGCTGGCTTCTGCTTTCCAATGACCGCGAAAGGCAAGCAAAGGATAGAAACGATGATTCTTCTTTTATTGGTTCGTTTTCAACCGGCAGCTTTCATTCCTTCAACGAAATAAACGCATCCATAAATGTTCATCATTTTATCTATAAAAGCTCTTGACTATGCCAACTATTCCCACTTATGATGAAACTATTAAGCTATGACAGCCAGAATAACCGATCCTTCGCGACGATAAACAACCATCTTTTTATCATAAATGGCATCTGAAGATAACATAAGGAATCTGTGGAGAACGGACGGCTGAATCAACTCGGCAAACGTGCCATCCTTGCGCATTTGAGCGACAAAGACTGAAGAAAGGGCCCAAACTTCATATCAATACAAAATCAAAATGTTAAGCTACATCTGTAGTAGTCAAGATAGACCGAACAAAATGATATAAAGGCAGATTGAACGACTGACCGTCAGCCATCGAATGAAGGTTGGACAAACAATCTGTATTTATATAAATAAAGAAATACCAAAACTTAATAGAGGGGGAATATGGGGATGTTTATGAACTGGTTAAGACAGCAGGCCAGCGCAGCCTTCATTCTACTGTTGATACGGCTCTATCTTGGCTATACTTGGCTGACAGCAGGATGGGAAAAGCAAACCGGAGAGTTTGATGCAACCGGCTTTTTAAAAGGAGCGATCGCTAACTCCTCAGGTGAGCATCCAGCCGTCCAAGGATGGTGGGCAGCGTTTTTAAAGCATGTCGCTTTGCCAAATGTCGAATTTTTTAATGTGCTAGTAGTATGGGGAGAAATTCTGGTTGGTGCCGCATTGATCCTCGGCATATTTACAACTTTCTCAGCGCTTATGGGAGCCGTGATGAACTTTGCCTTTATGTTTTCCGGCACAACCAGCACCAATCCGCAGATGGTACTGCTTACCTTCTTTTTGCTCGTTGCCGGCTTTAATGCAGGAAAATGGGGGGTGGATTATTGGGTAATTCCCTATCTTCGTCAGCGTTTCCGCCGCAACCCTTCATACCCAAGCCAAACCACGAGACATCTATAGCTCTTTCAAGCGAGCAGCCACAATCGTTTAACAGGCTGTTTTGATGGCCGGACGCCCAAACACCGTTGTTGATCGTCCATTCATCGATCTATCAAGCGGTCGGTCGTTCGGTTTTTTATGTTTATCGTACAAAGACGCTGCAAACTTTTCTGATCGTTGAGACACTCGCCTTTTGATACTGTTCACTCCTCTTGCGGAAGCTATAAAAAGCGCCCACTGCTATTAAGCAGCAAGCGCTTTTTATATTTGCCGTTATGAATTTCTACCTCATGCTTTATAAGCACAAATGAGCCGCAATTTTCGCCGCCAGTACGGCATTGTTTTTCACTAAGGCGATGTTCGCTTCCAAACTTTTTCCTCCGGTTAATGCTTTAACTTTGTCAAGCAAGAAAGGCGTGGCGGCTTTTCCGGTAATTTGTTTTTCTTCCGCTTCCCTCAATGCGGCGGCAATCATTGAATTAATATATGCTTCTTCCAATTCCGCTTCTTTTGGAATCGGGTTCGCAATCACAAGTCCGCCATTTAAACCAAGTTCCCATTTTGTCTGAATAAACGCAGCGATTTCCTCTGGAGCATCAAGGCGATAATCGACCTTGAACGGACTTGTCCGCGAGTAGAAAGCTGGCAACGTTTCCGTGCCATAACCGATGACCGGTACACCATGCGTTTCTAAATATTCCAGCGTCAATCCCAAATCTAAAATCGATTTCGCTCCAGCGCACACAACCGCTACATTCGTTTGCGCCAATTCCTGCAAATCGGCGGAAATATCCATCGTTTGCTCAGCGCCGCGATGGACGCCGCCAATGCCGCCTGTCGCAAACACTTGAATTCCCGCCATATGCGCGCAAATCATAGTCGCTGCTACTGTCGTCGCTCCGTGCTTTTTCATCGCAATGACGTATGGCAAATCGCGGCGGCTTACTTTTTCAATTTCTTTGCTTGTTCCCAAAAACTCCAATTCTTCATCATTCAAGCCAATTTTAATTTTTCCGTCCAAGATAGCGATCGTTGCTGGCACAGCACCATTTTCCCGAATGAGCTGTTCCACTTCCTTCGCTGTCTGGACATTTTGCGGATATGGCATTCCATGGGAGATAATGGTCGACTCTAAAGCGACAATCGGTCGCTTTTCTTCTATTGCTTTTGCTACTTCTTTTGATAGTACAAGTACATCTTTTCCATTCATTTGTTTGGCCTCCTATGAAAAATAGTGTTGGCATGTTTGGTTCAATGCATGTTCATTCAGTCTTGAACAAACCGTTTCCTTCGTCTGCAGCGCGATGATGGAGCTGCTCATGCCAAGCTGGCATGCATCGGTAAACGATTTTCCTTGATTCATTCCGTATAAAAATCCGGAAACGAACGCATCGCCCGCTCCTGTTACATCGACAACGTCGATCGACGGCGCAGCGATCGTCCCGCTCTCTCCGCTCTGTGTTTTGTACGTAATCCCTTTGGCGCCGCAAGTGATAACGACATGCTCGACGCCAAGAGAAAGAATGTAATCATCTGCCGCTTCTGTTCTTTCTCCTTCCATTCCTGCGAGGGTGAGCGCTTCATCTCGGTTAGCAATCAACCATGTCACACCGCGGAGGTCGCTAGGCAGCTTTTTCATCTTGGGAGCCGACACAGGCGCGACACACAACGGAATCCCTTCCTCGCGACAGCGCTCAATCACAAATGTTAACACCTCGCTCGGAAAATTCGTATCCAATAGCACAATAGAAGCGGAAGAAATATACGGCCATCTTTTTTGAATAAAATCAGTGGTAATCGTGTCATAAATCGCCATATCAGCTAGGGCAATGACCATTTCTCCTTTTTCATCTAAAACAGCCGTGTAGGTGCCAGTATGAGCATTGGTTTGCTTTGCAATCTGGCTCATATCGACATAGGCACCTGTCGTCGCCAGCAGCCACTCTCCTTCCTGGTCATCGCCAACAACGGTTAAAAGAGAAACCGATTCGCCCAGCCTTCCTAAATTTTCAGCAATATTTCGCGCGACTCCACCGCAGCTTTGCGTAACAGTGACTGGATTGGAGGTACCAAACCGAACGGTTGAGAGCGACTGCGCTTTGCGATCGACATTCGCCCCCCCAATGCATACAATCCGCGATGGTTCTGGAAGCACATAGGCCCTGCCAACGATTTTCCCTTGCTTGGTTAACGAAGAGATGTAGCCTGCCACAGCCGAGCGCGAAAGCTCAAGCTGTTCAGCTAATTCTTGTTGTGTAATAAATGGATTTTTGCGAATGAGTGTTAAAATTCGTTGCTCTTTTTCATTCATCTGAATGCACCTCAGCATTCTCAAACATTTGTTTAAATTATAAACAAATGTTTATAATCTTGTCAATCATAAACGTCTCATCCACACTCGTAAATTAGAAAATCTTTTCTGTAAATCGGCACTTCGGATAATGGCTGCAGCCTTTGAACATGCTCTCATTTTCTTTTTCAAAAATAAGCTGTATGCCTAATCATACTATTTCAAAAAAAGAAGCGTAAATTCGCTTCATCTGTCATTAAATGGTTTTGTTGAAACAGCTTTCACAATCATATAATAAGCTGCACATCAAAATATTTTTGACATGCATCAATTGTTGAGCTACTTTTCTGTGGATATTCATTTATCTGTATCCTAACAAAAATCACTAGCCACGCCATCATGTATTCACCCTATCTTTCTTCGATTTTGTCTCAACTATTGATACGTTTCTTTATAAGAATTTTTGATTCTTTCAACCAAGTCTTCATACTCATGAAAACTAGTAAAAGATTGCAGGGAATAATACAATTTTTCGGGGACTGCTTCTTGAACATCCTTTAAAAAGGTCTGGTGGCAAATAATTAAATCTGCGTGTTTCGGAATATCTTGCAGTGAAGCGTTATTGACTTCAATATCAAGCTGCGCCATTTTGAGCTTTTTCCGCAGCATCGCCGCTCCTACGGCGCTAGATCCCATTCCGGCTTCACAAACAAATACAATACTGTGAATCGGTTGATAAAATTCTTTTGCTTCTATATTTTTCTCTGGAACTTTCATAGAGGTTTGTGGGGTAGCTAGTTTTTGTATTTTTGAGAATTTGTCAAGATCCTGCAATGTTTTTATAGTTTCTAACTGCTTTTGATATTCTTGTTCCGGTGCATCACTGGAAGAACTATCGAGCAAAATAAAAGCAAGAAACAACGAAACAAACACTGAGCCAAGAACTCCTAATAAAACAAATAGAATATCATCTGGAGGACTCATTCCAATAATTGTAACCATACTTCCAGGAGAAGGTAATGAAGACAAACCAGCATCGAATAGCTGAAAAATGATATTTCCAGCTATTCCTCCCCCGATAACCGCAAATATCAACTTCCAATTTCGTAAGACATACGGAAAATAAATTTCATGTATCCCCCCTAGAAAATGAATCAGTATCGATAATTGTACCGCTCTTCGTTTTTCTTTTTTTGTCTTGAGCCAATAGGCCAATAAAATCCCAAGACCTGGACCAGGATTCGATTCCAGCAAGAAAAAGATCGATTTTCCGATCTCTTTCGCCTGCTGGATTCCTAAAGGACCTAAAATCCCATAGTTGATCACATTATTAAAAAACAACACTTTTCCCGGTTCAATCAAAACGGCTGAAAGCGGAAGCCATCCTGAGCTAATTACAGCTTGCATCAAATCATTTACCGATTTAATAACAGCTGATAAAGCTTGACCGACATATAAAAAACAAATAATAGTTAAAACAATTCCTAACATGGCAGTTAAAGTATTTAAAATGAGCAATTCATATCCGATCGGAATTTTATGCTTTATGTTCCTTTCGATTCGATCAATCATCCATCCCACCAATGGTCCAATCAGCATAGCTCCAATAATAATGGGAACAGAGCTTGCTAAGGTAAATCCATAAGTTACGATCGACGCTACAACCGCCCCACGCTGCCCTCCAAGCAATCGTCCACCTGTATATGCTAATAAAATAGGCAAAAGTGTTTGATAAATCGGGTTTACAAGCAGTAAAATTCGATCATTATAAAAATACCCGTATATGCCAAATATTTCACGAATAATCCCAACAGCAATGATGACAGAAATATTTTGGTAAATCATAGCACTTAATAACTGCCCAAGCTTCCTCATTGAACGCCAGGCTCCTCTACCATTGCTTTGACTTTGAGAACATAAGCTTGAGATAAGAGATTTTCCATTTGCTCTTTTACTTTTTTCTCTGTTCCATTGATCAAGACTTCCAAAAAACATTCTTCAATTAGATTGGAGCTGACTTCACTGATCATCTCAATATGCTCTTTCGCAGCTTCTTTCGGAGCAGCTAACAATAAAAAGGTAGATACATCCTGTCCGTCCCATTTGATCGGACCGTTTAAGCGAAATAAAACCACTCCTAATTCTTTAATCCCGTCCGATTTTGTATGAATCATTGCCAATCCATTCAGTACAAAGCTCCCTTTTTTCTCCCGCCTTTCAATGGCTTGCAGCAATTGTATTTCATCATGAACGAACGGCAAATCTTTAATATAGTCCACAAGCGTTGGCAAGATCGGATTCAACACTGTTATAGGATGAATAATAATCGTATTGCGTAATATTTGAGTCATTGCTTCTCCATATTTTGCTGCCGATACAGCCGATATAGAGGAGAAATGAGAATTTATTTCCTCATCTTCTTTTTTCTTTTTGAACGACCCGCTTAATTTCTGTTGAATCAACTTTCGCTCTCCCTCATATAAAAACGGACTTACTATTACATATTGATGAGAATCTACAAATGGAAGAGCAACCGTGGAAATGATCAGATCCACCGCTTTATTTTGTTGCATCCATTGCTTTAGCTCTGTTACCGACAACACTTTTTCTATTTTTAAATTAGGGATTTCCTTCGCAATTTTTGATGATAAGAATGTAGATGTTCCCATACCGCTAGCACAGACAATGATCGCCTTATGAATATACTTTGTCTTTTCATTTATTCGTATCATAGACGCTCCTATATGAATAGCCAAGTAACCGATTTCGTCTTCAGGAATATCCTTGCCAATTTTATCTGATAAAACACGGGCAGCTTTTTGACAAGCAGAAAATACTTGTGGATAGCGTGCCCGAATCTCTTCAAGCATAGGATTATGAATTTGCAATCCTAGCGTCAAACGACTAATTGCTGGTACTAAATGTGATAACAAACCATCCAATAAGATCAAGTCTTCTCTCAATGAAGTGGAAAGATGCTTTTCTACAGTTCTGATAAAGCTTTTTACTAAATCAACCCATTCAATATCAGTAGCATATATATGATAATCTGATAAAGAATAGCCGTTAGAACGTGAACCTAACAGGTGCAACGTAATATAGCTAACTTCTATTTCTGGAATTGAAATGTTCATCTTTTCTTCCAATTTGTGTACAATTTGCTTAGCGATCGTATATTCTGGAACGCTTTCAATATTAGGAAGAAAATCATGGACTTCTATATTCACTTCTTTGCATTTGATTCGTTCGACCGCTAATAACAAATGAACAACAAGATTAACATAGTTACGATCAGATAAATGGATCATTTTTTGCGACTCGATAACTTCTTGAACCACCTGTTCAACGATTAAAATATGAGGGGTGTGTATAAACTTTTGCAAGCGCTTACGAACGGTATTTTCTAATTGCCACTTATCCGTTGAATATTCCTCTTGTTGCGAAAGCTGGAATAATTCAAACCATTCCTCAAACGTTATATCTTTATGAAGAAGCCTAGATATAGCCATTCTTTTTTTGTGCTCAGGCCCTTCGATCCAAACTCCTGTTCCTGGCTTCCTCACCATTTTTAATCCAAAAGCTTCACACCATGGTTCTAATTTCTCTAAATCGTTGCTAATCGTTGTTTCCGCTACCCCATATTTATCACTAAAGAAAAAATATTTCACAGGCTCCTTTGCCATTAATAAATCATAAAGAATACCATCTTGCCTTTCTTCAGGGGAAAAAACAGAAAACGTCTTTGTTTCCATTAAATCATGTTCCAACTTTTTCTTTTCTTCGATCGTACCATCAATAAAAATTCCTGAGCCGATTTTTTTGACAACCTCCAAATGATAGTTCTTTAAAATGGACTTTAAAGAAACGATCTCGCGACGGATCGTTCTTGGACTTAGCTTAAACAGCTCTGACAGCTGCTGATAAGAAATTGGCTTAGACGCAAATAAAAGCGCACGCAACAATTCCTTCTGTCTTGAGCTTAATACTGAAGCCTTCACGATGCCCTCTCCCCCCTTCTTGTTGTTTATATCCCTTGCCAGTTAATAGTTAAGGCAAAAAGGATCTCTTTTATGTGATTAGACTAAAAAATAGAAGCATGCTTTTTGGGATTCAAGCACCAACTCGACCAATAAAGCAGGGTTAGCCTACAAGCGAAGTGGCTTGTCGATTAAGCATGATTAGTCCATCTCCCTAGCGAACATAGGGCGTAATCCTTTATATAACAAAGGCAAGTCTTTGACTTGCCCTCGTAAAACGATAACCTAATATATTAATCTTTTACACTGCCTGCTATATCAAATTAGCCATCTCATTAATCGTTTTTTGTACGATCTCTTCCGACATATACATTATATTTCGTGTAAATGTAAAAAAGATCCTGCTTTGTTTTGAATATTTGTTCATCCAATTACTTACCATGTTGGATAGACAAGCACTTTACAATCTTCTGGTTTTTTCGGTTGTGACATATATTCTACAAACTCCTCCAGATTCACTTTCTTTGTCACTAACGATTCTACATGCACACGTTTTCGTTCGATCATAAAAAGTGCTTGATAGAAATTAAATTTTAGGGCCATTGTCCCTAAATAGCTCCAATCCTTATGATAGACTTCAAAAGGATTAATCGTAATTTTCCCATCGTTCGGCGCAACGCCAAATTGCAAGATCCTTGCACCTGGACCAGCAAATCGAAACATTCCTTCAATGACAGCAGGAATACCTGTTGCATCCACCACTATATCAAACCCGTTTGGATATTGTGTCCTGCCAATGAACTGATCTAAATGTGCATCGTTTTTAAATGCAGCAGTTGCCCCAAAGGCTTTGGACAATTCTAATTTTTGATCTGCAATATCTACCAATACCACTTCTGAGGCGCCACTTACCGACATTGCTTGAACGAGCATCATTCCCATTGGCCCTCCACCAAAAATCACTACTTTATCACCAAACTTGACATTCGTTCTCTCAAGAGCATATGCTACGCACGACATCGGTTCTACGAGAGCTCCTTCTTCAAATGTCATCGTATCCTGCATTTTATATAGGTTTTTAGCTGGTACTTTTACATATTGAGCAAAAGCTCCATTGATCGTCACCCCAATGGCATTCCAATTTTTGCAATGATTAAATTGTTTATTACGGCAATGATAGCATTTCCCGCAATAAATAGATGGATCGATGGAGACACGCGCACCAATCTCCCACCCCTCAACTCCCTCTCCTATTTCAAATATCGTACCTGAAAATTCATGCCCGCCGACTAAAGGAAATGGTGAAATAAAGTCTCCCTCTAGGATATGATAGTCTGTACCACAAATTCCGCAGCACTGAACTTGAATCGTTACTTCTCCATATCCCGGCTGAGGGTATGGCAATTCCTGAATCTCTAAATGATGAGGACCTTTATATACGGCGGCTTTCATTGTTTTCACTTTGCTCTTTACAGACATTTCCCTCTCCCCTTGGTTATTCTTCAATGATCCCATTAGGATATACAACTACCTTCAAGCTTTCCCGCTTATTCGTTCGTGCCCGTTCCATAGCCTCTTTTGTTTGTTCTAGAGGATAGCGATCAGTAATCAAACTTTTGAAGTCATATTGACCTGACCGTAAAAACTGTATGCCTTGTGGATACGTATTGGCGTAGCGAAAGATTCCATATATGTCAATCTCCTGATCCGCAATAAGAGGCACATTAAGCGCAATTTCATCTTGCGCTGGAAGACCGATAATCGCTAGCTTTCCACCACGTTTCACTGCCTTGAGTGCTGTTTGCAAAGCTTTAGGATTGCCTGCTGTTTCAAATGCGACATCAACCCCTTTTCCATCCGTTACGCGTTGAATCTCGCCAATCGGATCTTTTTCTAAAATATTAATCGTATAAGTCGCCCCTAACCGCTTAGCAGCCTCTAAACGATTGGACTCCAAATCGGTTACAATGATCGTCGAGGCACCAAAAGCTCTCACTGCCGCAATAGCTGTAAGCCCAACTGGCCCCATACCCATGATGGCTACTGTCGATCCCGGCTGAAGCTGGACACGTTTGGCAGCATGAATCCCAACAGAAAATGGTTCATTGAGTGCTGCTTCCTCAAATGACAACTCATCAGGAATAGGAAATAAAAAGTCTTCACGATGCTTAATATACTGAACAAAAGCCCCATTGACAGGAGGAGTGGCCAAAAATTCGACGTCTGGACATAGATTATAGCGCCCCTGCTTGCAATATTCACACTGCCCACATGTGACACCCGGCTCAATAGCAACACGGGTCCCTACCTTTAGTTTGGTTACATCCTCACCAACAGCGACAACAATCCCGGAACATTCATGTCCTAAAATAATCGGTTTCTCTACGATGTACCGCCCGATTTTCCCATGCTCATAGTAGTGAAGATCAGAACCGCAAATCCCTACTGCCATGACCTTTACTAATACCTCATTCCCCTTCACCTCGGGAACCGGGATTTCTTTTATTTCAATATCAAAAGGCTGATTCATAACCGCTGCCTTCATCGTCCTAGGAAGTTCGATTGGATCATATATCCATTCAGTATGTTCCATGCTCATTTCACTCTCTCCTTTTTATTAAAAATTTTGTTTATTTAACAGCTCCCATCGATAATCCCTGTACTAAATATTTTCTGACAGCAAGACCCGCAATGACCATCGGTGTAATAATGACCGTCCCCGTCGCCATCGCTTGCCCCCATGCCACTCCTGTTTGTGTTATTAATAAAGATGCGGCAACCGGGATGGTTTGTGTGTCATGTCCTGAAAAAACGGAAGCAAACATAAAGTCATTCCAAGAAAACATTAAACATAAAATTCCTGTCGCAACTAATCCTGGAGCAGCTGGGGGAAGTGCGATTCTCCAAAATGCTTGAAAACGACTACAACCATCGATCATCGCCGCTTCTTCTAGTGCAGCTGGCACTTCTTTAAAAAACACCATCATCATCCATAGTGCAAAGGGAAGATTAAAAGTAGTGTAAGCAAAAATAAGCCCCGACATCTTACCGATCAGACCAAACTGAGCAAACATTAAATAAAGCGGCAAAATAACAGCTGGTACAGGTGCCATTCTCGTACTAATAATCCAAAAGGAGATCCCTTTTTTATTTTTAAAGTTTCCCCTTGCTAAAGCATACCCCCCTAATGTCCCCAATATAAGAGAAATAGCTGTAGAAGCAATAGAGGCTATTAAACTGTTCGCCAAGTAGTGAACAAAATTCCCTTTTTCAGAAAACATAAACTTAAAGGTTCCAAAGTCCGGCTTAAAAAAGAATTTAGGAGGCATCGAAAACATGCCCGCTTCCGTTTTAACAGAAGACATCACCATCCATATAATAGGGAGAAGAGCCCAAATTAACGCTAAAATCATCACGGTGTATAAGCTAGTGTACTTAATCAACTGTGAACGTTGCACATGCTTGGAACGCATCATGATTACTCCCCTCCTTTTTCTATTAATTTAACAAAGTTCTTCCCAAGAAAAATAGTTACAAATAACATCGTCAAACCAAGAGCAGCAGCAGCTCCAAAGTCTTGGAACTTAAAGGCCACCTCCATTAAATAGTATCCAATTACTTTAGTAGAATCGGCCGGTCCTCCTTCTGTTGTAATCTTAATTGTGTCAACAAAACGTAGAATATCCATCGAACGAACAAGTAATGCAACGATGATCGTTCGCAACAAAAGGGGCAGGATTACATAAATCAATCTTTGCCAATAACTAGCTCCATCGACTTGCGCAGCTTCTAACGGTTCTGCAGGCAATGACTGCAAGCCAGCTAGAACAATTAAGGTAATGAGCGGCGTCCATTCCCAAACATCCATTAAAATAATGGCTGGCATTGCCGTGTGCACATCCCCCAAAATCTCAATATCGATTCCAATATGATGGAGCAACCAAGCATATAATCCATAGGTGGAATTTAAAAGAAATCGCCCTAATAGACCAGAAACGACCGGAGCAACAAATAGCGGCAGCATCCACAACGTAATGATTACATTTCTCCCCTTCGGCAATTCGTAAATCAATAGCGCCATTCCCACCCCTACTACCAATTCAATACATAGACCAGCAATACCGTATAGGGCCGTCCGTCCCCAAGAATACCAAAAAGTTTCATTCAATAAGATTTTTTTCCAGTTTGTTATTCCATTAAAATCGGGATGATCAATAGACAGCATAAAATCCATGAAACTAGCATAAAGCGAATAAATAAACGGAAAGATACTAATAATCGCCAATAACGCTAAAGAAGGAAACAGCATCCAATGTTCCGTTTTAAAGCGTCTAGTAAAAAAAGAGATAAATCCTTTTGTTTTAGACATTGTTTTTTGTTCATAAACCTTCGAATACTCTGTATTCACATCCTCACTCCTTTCTTTATAGCTAGGAAAGGAGATAGATGCTCTCCCCTCCTGTTTCTTAGCATCAATTTCCAGTTGCTTCATCACTTTGTTTGGCTATTCGTTTTACTGCTTCTCTCGGGCTTTGTTTGCCGGCTAACATTTTGGATAGTTCTGTAAAGATGAATGTATCAATTTGCGGCCATTGAGGAATTTTCGGACGCATATATACGTTTTCGTTTTTCCACGCCTCTAAAGTTGCTGCCATCGGCAATAAATTTGGCATTTGTTTTGATTCCTCTGTTCCCGGCTGCATTCCCTTTTGTACATCCGGCAATTCGTACACAGAGTGTCTCGTTGGAGTCGATCCCCCTAAATCCGATTTGAGAATCATATATTGTGCTTGAGGTGAAGTGGCCCAAACAAGAAACAACCATGCTGCTTTTTTCTCTTTGTCACTGGCATATTTGTTAATGCCGATGCCCGTTCCACCAAAAATATTCGCACTTCTGACCTTTCCTTTTGGTAAAACAGCCCACCCTACTTTTCCTACAACCTTTGATTTTTCCGGATTTTCAAAAGTAGAAGAAAATTCATGAAATTCCGGTGCCATCGCGATATCGCCCGCTGCAAAAGCTTCTGCTAAACCTGACCAATCCCACGATCTGCTTCCTGGAGCGGCTACTTTTAAAAGCTTATTGTAAAACTGAGCAGATTCGATCGCCTCATCAGAAGTCATCGCTGATTTTCCAGGATTTGATTTTCCAATGCTTCCAAGGTTGGTTTCTTTAAAATAATCTCCTCCATTTGCAGCAAGAATATTACTGAAATCACACATTAAAGAATCATATTGCTTCGCTTGATGGCCCGTTCCGTATTTTACTTCTTTAATTACTCCCTCTTTTGCCTTTTCAGTAATCCATTTTGCTGCCTCGTAATACTGCTCCCACGTTAAATTGGGACCAGGCGTCCAATCAAACCCTTTTTCAGCCATAAACTGATTTTTGTATTTTTCAATGATATCTTTTCGATACGCTAATACCATCGTTGGAGCATCGTAAGGAAGAGCATATAGTGCTTTCTTATTTCCCATATAACCGTCAACTTCAAGCTGACTCTCAATAAAATCGTCAAGCCCACCTGGAATCGGAGGAAGAGTCGAATCGTTAATAAAATCATATAGATTAACAAAGTTTTGCGATTGTTTGGCTAAAATTTGATATGGATCTGCATAAATAATGTGATATTTCGCTGATTTAGCGTTAAAATCAAGACTTACCTTTTCTACAACTGTCCCTAAATCGCTTTGCTCGATATTTACTTTAATTCCTGTTACCTTTTCAAATTGATCGATATTGGCAGCCAACGCTGAAGAAGGAGGGGTGTTCTCCGAGATGACATTTAGTTCAACCCCCTGAAACTGCTTCCAGTCAAAACCTTTAGGAGCGGTGATTTTCGGCAGTCCTTCAACAGCTCCTGCAAAAGGCGCCTCCACCTGTACCTTAGGATCGACCTTCTGTTCCGCTGTATTTGTCGATTGCTGTGTGCTATTGGAAGAGCAGGCTGTTAATAGCATTACTGTAGTTGTTCCGACAACCGCCATAATCCTCCATTTTTTGTATTTAATCATTTTTTAAGAATCCCCCCTCTAAATTTTCTGAATATTTAAAGCAATTTCATTATAACCGCAACCGCTTTCTCCACTAAAGTCAAAGATGTCACAAGTTTGTCACTTTTACAAAGTGACAAACTTGTGACATCGTGAAATATTGCTTATCATACCATTGACTTTTAATATGTGGACATAGCTTTTAGATATGGATTTCCCTAAAGAGATTCGTTCCAGCTTCAAGCTGCTTTGGCACGACTTGAAGAAAAACGGACCATAAAGCCCGGTCATTCTGCATTTTTTCTCCTTTCAATTTCTAGCCTTTGGATCAATCGATGCAGCTTCTGCTGATCCCTTTGATGCAGATCAACAAATTCTATTCCATAGATTACATGGTTTATCAGCTCTTCCTTCCGCACAATCCTCCCTTTCAGAGAGAAAGGCTCACCATCAATAACAAAATAAATCTGTAAAAAAATTTGTTTTCGGACAGGCAAATCTAACGTACAACTTATTTGTAAACCCGTACGGCTTATATCATTAATTTGTCCTGTTCCCTTTTTATTTTTAAGGTTTCCTAATGGCTGATTTCCAGATTCAAGCAATTCAAAATGACATTCCTGCTCAAACAATTTCACGCGAAATGCTTTTCTTTTCTCCTTATCTTTTAGCTTGATCTGCAAATCAGTTACCGATTCCTTCAACGTATGAATTTGCTCTTCCTTTTTTCTTAATTGTTGCTTATAAAATGCATGAAAAAGGATAAGAGAGAAGATAAGTAAAAATAGGCACATGAAAATTGCGCTTATCATTATTTCCATATCAACAAATCCTCCCTTCTTTTAGTTCACCCCGCGAACTGGCGATGGCTTCCCTAATAAATATCCTTGTCCTAAATGAATGCCTAATGCTTTGGCCATCGCTAGATCCTTTGGTTCTTCGATTCCCTCCAAAACAACATATATATTTCTTGGCTGGCAAAACTCCAAAAGCAGTTGGATTTCGTTTTGCTTTTCCTTTGAAACAGATAAATCGACAGCATAGAAACGATCCAGCTTGACGAAATCCGGCTCCAACTCCATGACGGTTCGCATAGACGTCTCCCCTTTGCCGAAATCATCAAGAGCAATGGCATACTTCTTACTCTTTAAAAAACGGATTTTTTCTTTGAGCAAGCCTACATCTGACACCTTTTGCGCCTCATTAATTTCCAATACAATATTGCGATTAGAAAACGAGCAGTTTCTGATTCTTTCAAGAAAATCTGGAAATGAAGGATGAGTGATTGTAGAAGGATACGCATTCACAAACAATTGAGTATGTTCCACATAAAACGATGTCAAAGCACGATCAATGGAACAAATATCTAAATCATACAATTTATCTTCTGCCATGGCCCATTGAAAAAGATATTCTGGATTTTGAAAAAACTCGCAGCGCAGCAAGGCCTCATATCCGAATATTTGCCAATTTTCTAATACATAGAGCGGTTGAAAAACATGACGAAACCTTCTCTCACGAATAATGTCTTCTAGTATAGCTCCGTTTGTGTTCAACATAGCATATAACCCCCTAATGACTATGCCTTCTGTTTCCCTGTTCCGTCTTTTATAAATGCCCACTGAACAGGCATTTGCATAGATTAACCAAGTGATCCATTTTTTTCGACATTTTTTGTAAAGCGATAATATCTATAGTATATCACTAATATGATTTTAATATCTATTGTCTCTGGGTAAAATTTAAAGATTAGGGCTACTGTTACCTAGAGAGGTGGTAAAATGAGTGACTTACCGAAGATCATTGGAGAACGTATTCGAAAATTTCGTAAAGAAAAGGGGCTAAGCCAAGAGGAGTTAGCTCATATGGCTAACCTCCACACTACTTATATTGGACAGTTGGAACGCGGAGAAAAGAATGCTACTTTAGGGAGTATAGAAAAGGTGGCTAATGCCCTAGACATTTCGCTGGAAGAACTTTTTCGATCCATTCATTCTCATTCAGATTCTCAAGTGTATACCCTGTCTCAAATCATTACCCACTTGCAAGCAATGAGCGTTAAGGATCAAAAAACCATTCTTAAATTGCTAGAGATATTACTGGAATGGAAAGAGCAGTAAAAGCAGTCGTTTCACAAATAGGTTTAAAATTGAGGCGGAATTTCTATACTCCTCCGCCCCTTTCAACTTCATTGCTCCATATGGATGCATGCTGCTGTCGATTGCATCCCTCATACGTTCGTCCAAACTCAACATCACATGTGATATGGACAACCATTGAATCCCTCCTGTATTTTTGCATGATAAAAGCAGCCAGCCCACAAACTTTCTCCTTTTAAAAACGATCATAGAAAAAGCAGCCTTCATAGCGAAGAATCATTTACAAAGTATTCACAATTATTTAATAACTCACACTTTAAACATGGTACAATACTATTATGGACGTTCTTATTTTTTATAGTGGGGGGATTTATAATGAAGCTACAAAATAAAGTTTCTATTGTTACTGGAGCTGCATCAGGCATGGGGAAAGCTATCGCAGTTTTATTTGCAAAGGAAGGAGCCAAGGTCGTTGTTTCTGATATGAATGAGAAAGGCGCCTACGAAACGGCAGAGGAAATTCGTGCAAATGGCGGAGAAGCGACCTCTGTTACAGCGAATGTTGCCAAGGAAGAAGATGTTCAACAATTAATTGACACAACTGTTCAAACATATGGAACGTTAGACATTCTTGTCAATAATGCAGGGATTATGGATAATTTCGTACCGGTTGCAGACTTAACAGACGAGCTGTGGGAAAAAGTTTTGGCAGTCAATACAACCGGACCGATGCGAACCATTAGAAGAGCGATGCCGATCTTTTTGAACAAAGGACATGGTGTGATTATTAACATTGCCTCCATCGGGGGGCTATACGGATCAAGAGCTGGAGCTGCCTATACCGCTTCCAAGCATGCCGTGATTGGCTTAACCAAAAACGTGGGATTTCAATATGCCAATATGGGCATCCGTTGCAACGCGATTGCCCCTGGGGGCGTCAATACGAACATTGGCACAACAATCAATCATCCTAATCCGTTCGGGATGGAACGAGCAACCGCTGGAATGAACGCCAATCCAAGGAGTGGCGAGCCAGAGGAAATTGCCAAAGTCGCTCTATTCCTTGCTTCTGATGATTCAAGCTTCGTCAATGGCACCGTGATTACAGCTGATTCTGGTTGGACTTCCTATTAAATCGTTTTGCTTTAACAACTTTCCATAAAGAAGCCTCCCCTCCTCAAGGAACGTGAAGGACAACAGCCCAGTGAGTAGGTGGGAGACTTCTCGGTGGATCATATTAAATCGCCTGTAATGCCTTCCATATATCTCTTTTCAAATCATCAATATGCTCAATTCCTACTGAAAACCTTACAAAATTAGCGGGAATGCCGGCTACCTTCATCTGCTCCTCCGACATAACACCGCTCCACATGGCTGCTGTATGAACCACAAGAGAATCAACTCCTCCTAAGCTTACGGCGTTAAATGGCAATTGCAAAGCAGATACAAAACGTTCCGTTTCTTCATATCCACCTTTAACAGCGAAAGCAATAACAGCTCCAAATCCACGCATTTGCGATTTAGCTAATTCATGCTGCGGATGGCTTGGGAGGCCAGGATAATACACACGTTCAATCTGCGGCTGCTGCTCTAAAAATGTGGCTAAAGCCAATGCATTGGCATTAATGCGCTCCATTCGCAGCGGAAGCGTACGCAAGCCACGCAGAAGCAGCCAGCCATCCATCGGCGACAGCACAGAACCAATCGAAATATGGGTATGCCAAATTCGTTCAGCCAAGTCGTGGCTTGTACAAATGACACCAGCTGTTAGATCATGATGCCCTCCTAAATATTTCGTCGCACTATGAACAACCATATCGATGCCCCAATCATGCGGACGCTGATTGATTGGTGAGGCAAACGTATTATCCGCGATCGTAAGAATGCCGTGCGAACGTGCTAATTTCGCTACCGCTGCTAAATCTGTCAGCACCAGCGTCGGATTGGCCGGCGTCTCCACCATAATCAGCTTTGTATTAGGGCGGATCGCCTGCTCGAAAGCATGGATATCCGCTTGTTCGACCAACGTCACTTGGACGCCAAACCGCGGCAACAATTCATCCATAATCTTCGCCGTGCTCATATAGTGACGTGTCTGAGCAATTACATGATCCCCTGCGCCCACTAAAGATAATACAGCTGTCGCAATCGCCCCCATTCCAGATCCCGTAACAAGCGCCGTTTCAGTTCCTTCAAGCTCCGCCATAATTTTCTCCACGCGCTGATGACCCGGATTTCCGTAACGCGTGTAATACTGAGGATGTCTAGGCGTTCCCGCCATTTCGGCAAACTCATCAGAATCCTGAGCACGAAACGTTGCTGTATAATAAATGGGCGGCGCAACGGTATCATCATTCGTTCGATCGTCATCACCGTGAATCACCAGCGTCTCCGTTCTCATTGCCTCTACATTCCCATTCTCGCGATCATGATCTTTCCCCATACCTATCTACTCTCCTTTTAAACTGAAATCCTTACATAAGAATGTTAGCCTGCTGCTGTTCCTATTGTCCACTCTAGCTTTGAAAGATATAGACATGAAACAAAAACGCCATGTTTCCACTAACCAACAGAGCTGCGAGTCGATTTTTGGTCCTACTTAACCATCCATTGCCCGTTTGTGTTACCTTGCTCTATCGCCTAACCAAACAAAATAAAATTTCTATTTTTCTATCAATTTAATTGGTATTATATAACTTCCTCCATAAAAAGTAAAACTATGGATCATGTGCAAAAAATGAAAAACGTCGCTTATAAACACACAAAGAGAGTTTCACTATCTCTATAAATAATGAACCTATCCCACCTCCACTCCGTGAAGAGGTGGGATAGGTGGATGATGTTAAAATCTAGGTCTATCTTTATCATGTCAACGCATAACAAAAGCCCGACCAACACTGCTTTCAGATCCATTCAGCGCTTGATGAAGCAGTTTGTTGTTCGGGCATCCAACCGTCGAAAGCGGATCATCCACTGTTCATATAGGGAAGAAATATAGAGGGATCAAGAGTACCATCTATCATCGCTGCATGCCATATGTCCAACCAGCACCACAGGTCTCTATATATCAAATATTAGGAAGCGGACAAAGCTAGTCCCTTACAACAATTTCGCGATGTAGTTATTTCATCCGATCGCTTACTACAAACGTTGCGATTTCCGGAAAAAATGACAAAACGGCTATAAATAAAAGCATGATAATAGCGTATGGGATTACCCCCTTGACAATTTCGGCTATCGTGTTGGTTCGATCTAGCCCTTTCAAAACGAATAAATTCAATCCAACAGGAGGAGTGATCAAAGCTAATTCCATATTTACCACCATCACTATGGCAAACCAGATCGGATCAAATCCTAACGAAGTGATAATTGGATATAAGATTGGCAGCGTAATGACCAGGATGGAGATCGTTTCTAAGAAACAACCTAAAATCAGTAATACGATATTAATTAAAATAAAGATCACCCACGGTGATACATTTTGCGAAATAGCGAATTGCGTGATGGCTTGTGGGATTTGCAGTACGGTCATAATATATCCAAGCAGCATCGCACCGACAATAAGCATTAAAATCATCGCATTTGTTTTAACTGTAGATAATACAATGGTTTTGATATTGGAAATCGCTAAATTTTTATATATAAAAATAGAAATAAGAATACTAAGCATAGCACCAATCGCCGCTGCTTCGGTAGGAGTAAAAATTCCTATATAAATACCACCAATGACCACAATTGGCAAAATCAATCCCCATATAGCGCGCTTCGATGCTTCCTTTCTTTCTTGCCAAGTAGCTGGAGCTTCCTTAATGTGGCGCGTTTTCCAAGACGCAAAGATCATAAACGCCATCGTCAGCAATATTCCCGGAACAATACCGGCCATAAATAATTTCCCAATGGATTCGCCGGTTACAGACCCATATATAATCATCGGCACACTGGGCGGGATAAGGATACCTAGCGTTCCGCCAGCTGCTAGCAAGCCAAGCACCATTTTTTTATCATATCCGCGCTTGGTCATTTCCGGGAGCGCAACCGCTCCAACTGTAACAGCCGTTGCTACACTGGACCCAGATATAGCAGCAAAAATCGCGCAGCAAAATAATGTGGCAATCGCTAACCCGCCCGGAAAATGCCGGAACCATCTGCTTGCCATTTCATACAGATCACGTCCTACACCACTCACAACCAAAACTTGGCTCATCAGCACATACATAGGCAAGGCCGTAAGAGTAAAATCATCTAAAGATTTGTAAGAAATGATCGGAATTTGCAAAAAAGAAAACGTTCCGCCGTTGAACAGATACATTCCACTAATGGCCAATAAGCCAAGGGCAAAGGCAACTGGTAAACCGATCAACAATAACGAAGCCATTCCACCGAGAAAAAAGGCAATATTCATATATGTCCTCCCCCTTTCTGAACGCCGCCATCCATTATTTGCAGAATAAAGGCAATGCAAAGTAATATGCCTCCGATTGGAAGAAGCAGTTCTGGGATATACATAGGTATGCGTAACAACGAGGCAGATGTCGTTCCTAGCTGATATGTGCCAAATACATACTTAAATCCATAAACCGTAAAAATGATGCTAAAAATAAGGCCTAATACATTAGAGACATAGGCCAATATTTTTTTTATACGATCAGACAATACATTAATGAATAAATCTACTGTAATATGAGAATACGATCGAACAGCATATGCAGAGCCTAAAAAGCAGCTTCCAATAATCGCGTAGATGGACAGCTCGGTAGCCCAAATGGTTGGACGATTAAAGACGGCTCGCGAAATGACATCAAACGTCGTCATACATGTAGTCAATACGATCAGGATGCCTGCCGCTATACCTCCAGCAAAGACTAACTGATCAAACGTTTTATACATCCATGAGAAACGCTTCATCTTCTTCCTCCTTTTGAAAAAGGGAGAAGATCTTTCTCTCCCTTTTTCCATTTAACGTAAAGCTCGCTTTATTGAAGATGCTCGATGCTGTCAAGCAATTCCTTTCCTAAATCTCCCGCTTGTTTGATATAGGCAGCGCGCGCCGGTTCAGCTGCTTTTTTCCATTCCGACAATTCCGCTTCTGAAATGGCTTCTATCTGCATTCCCTTTTCTTTTAACGCTTTGGCTGTTCTTTCATCTTCCGATTTTGCTTGCGCGCGAATCCATTGTTCCGTTTCTTTAGCCGTTTCGCTTAATAGATTTTTTGTGTTTTCTGGAAGGCGATCCCAAAAGTTTTTGTTCATCGCCAGAATAAATTCTAAATAGGCATAGTTATTAATCGTTAAATATTTAGCTACCTCATCATAATGGCGTTGCAGCATCGCCGTAGTTCCTGATGTGGCTCCGTCTATCGTTTTACGCTGCAAAGCGGTGTACACCTCTCCCGCGCCAAAAAATACTGGGGAAGCACCATAAGCTTTAATCATTTCTGAGGGGATCTCTCCGATACTACGAATCTTAAGTCCTTTAAAATCGGCAGGAGATTTAAGCGGCCGAACATTATTGGCAAATTGCGCATAGCCATAGTCTGCATACATTAACACTTTGGCTCCTTTTTCTTCCATTGCTTGATTTAACTTCTCTCTCATCTCTCCGGATAACGCTTTCCCTGCTTTCTCATAATTTGAGAAGGCATACGGGACATCAAAAATTCCCATAGCCGGAACAACGGAAGACCATAATGTCGACGAATTCACTCCCATTTCCACCCCTCCTGTCAAGATCGCTTGGTTCATTTCTTTATCGCTCAACAGTTGTCCAGCCGGATATACTTGAATTTTGACCTTTCCTCCTGATTTTTCCGTCACCTTCTTAGCAAAATTTTCAATTCCGATGGAAATATGATGATCTTGAGGCAAATTATACGCTAATCGGATTGTAACTGGTTCATATTCATTTTTTCCGCCAGAGCTTGATGCTTGTTTTGTCATCGTGTTGCCGCCGCAACCGCTTAAAATAATAGATAATAAGAAACAGATACTCAGTATAAATGATAACTTTTTCATCCTTACACTCTTCCTTTCCTTATTTTTTCCACATGTCTAACCCTTCCTAAAGCTGGATTTGCGGTTAGGCTAGCAGCAAAGTCGGCGGCTTCTAATAGCTTTTCAAAGTGAATACCAGTATGAATGCCCATTCGTTCGAACATATATACCAAGTCCTCTGTTGCCAAATTGCCAGCAGCTCCCGGAGCAAAGGGACAACCTCCAATTCCGCTCACAGCGGTTTCGAATATCCTGACCCCCATTTCATAAGCAGCATAAGCATTAGCCAGACCCAGTCCTCTTGTATCATGAAAATGAACAGCAACAGGAATATCCCCTGCTATTTTGAATATATCCGCAAGTAATTCTTTCACTTGCTTTGGAGTTGCCACACCAATCGTATCCGCAATGCCGATCCGGTGAACGCCGGCACGGACGGCTCGCTCAACAAGTGATAAGACTTGTTTTGGTGGTACCTCTCCTTCATAAGGACAGCCAAAGCTTACAGCGATTGAAAAGCAGAGCTGAAGATTCTCTTTACCGTTTTCTTCTGCTATTAATTGCTTAAATTTCTCAAAATTCTCTTCCATACTCATACCGATATTTTTCACATTAAATGTATCCGTTGCTGCGGTGATCCAATTGATTTCGGATATATGAGTTCGGACAGCTCGTTGAAATCCTGTAAGATTGGGGACAAGTGCGACAAGCTCTGTATGACTAAACCCTTCACACAGCTGCAGCACATGCTCTGCATCTGCCATTTGTGGAACTTTGCGCGGATGAACAAAGGAGGTGACTTCGATTTTTTTTATGTTCGCTGCTACTAGCATTTCCACTAACTTGACCTTTTTCTCCGTAGGCACAAAATAGCGCTCATTTTGCAAGCCATCTCTAGGGCTTACATCGATCATTTGGACAGTCTCCAATTCAAATGACCCCCTCCTGCTTAAGTTTTTCTAGCTGTTTAACAGAATAACCGAGAATGCCAGCATATATTTCGTCATTGTGTTCTCCTAATTTAGGACCGATCCACTTCATTTCTCCCGGCGTATCTGATAATTTCGGTACAATTCCAGGAAAAAGACATTCCTGCCCATCATCCAATTCGAGCGGCAACAACATCTCTCGCTCTTGATATTGCACATCATGGACAATATCCTGAATACTATAAATAGGACCTGCTGGAATGGAGGAGCGATCGAGCGTTTGTAATACTTCCGTTAAGGTATGCTGTTTTGTCCAGGATTCTATCACACTATCAATGAACTCAGCATTTTCGGCACGCCCTTGGTTATTCGCATACTTCGGATCATTGGCTAGGTCCTCCCTACCGATCACCTGCATCAATCTTTGAAAGATGTTATTGCTGTTCCCTCCGATCACCACGCGCTTTTCATCTTTACACTTATACGTGTTAGATGGAGCAATTCCGGGCAAGGTACTGCCTGATCGCTCCCGTACTACTCCGGTTAAAATATACTCAGGCAACATCCCTTCAAGCAGACTAAATACGGATTCATATAATGCAACATCCACTAACTGTCCTCGCCTTGCCTCATCCCTCTCCCTTGCATATACTGCCATTAACGTTCCAATAACTGCATATAAACCAGCCGTTAAATCACCGATAGCAACTCCTGTTCTAACGGGAGGACGATCTGGATACCCTGTTAAATATCGCAACCCACCGATGGCTTCCGCAACACTTCCAAATCCGGCTTTATCACGATACGGGCCTGTTTGACCGTATCCGGATATTCTTGTCATGATAATCGATGGGTTTAATTTTTTCATCTCTTCATAGCCAAGCCCCCATTTTTCAAGCGTCCCGGGTTTGAAATTTTCTAATACGATATCTACTTTTTGAACCAACTGCTTGACAATCTTTTGCCCCCTAGCATCTCTTAAATTAAGAGTGATCGATTTTTTATTTCTTGCCTGCACGTACCACCATATGGATGTATCGCCATGCATCAACCTCCAATTTCTTAATGGGTCTCCCGCCTTCGGTTCTTCGACTTTCATCACCTCAGCGCCAAATTCAGCCAATATCTTTCCAGCAAAAGGGGCTGCAACAAAATTTCCCATTTCTAACACTTTCATTCCTTCTAATGGCTGTTTCTTAACCATCCAACCGTTCACTTCCTTTCGCTGTAAAGATGGACATAAAATTTGTAATCGCTTTCAATGTGTTCCCGCATATATCGGCGCGCATCATCTGCACATCCGCTCGCAATCGCTTCAAATATGTTAAAATGCTCTTCGATCGCTAATTCCACTCGCAGATCATTTCTTTTCAGTATCGCCATTCGATACATGCTGTTGATCCCTCTAAGATGACAAATGGTTTTAATTAAGAAAGGATTGCCGCTCGCTTCGATGATTCCTTCATGAAATTTAACGTTCATGTCGTGGATTTTTTTGAGCTCGTATTGTCTGCATATCTCATGTTTCGAGGGCAAATGTTGGCGCAACATCCTGATTTGTTCTTTCGTAATTCGCTGCGCTGCATAATAAGCGGCAGCTGGTTCCAACTCCACTCGGCATTCATAAAGATGTTGAAAATGGCTGATATCTGGATGAAATACCGTCACCCCACCCCTTTTATTCACAATAACAAGACCATCTTTCTCCAGTAAGCGAATGGCTTCTCGAATAGGACTGCGGCTCACCTCAATTTTCTTTGCAATTTTCTCCTCGATTAATCGTTCGCCAGGCGCAATGCGTCCATTCATAATTTCTTCCCGTAAATATTCATACACTTGTTTTTTTAACGTTTCTCTCTTCATCATCTGCGGCTTCAATCTTCTCACCTTCATTTTCGTCGACTGTATACAATCATCATTAAAACGTTTGCAATTAATTTATTACCTTCTTCCTTTACTTATTACTATTTTTTATCCCGTTTCATCACCACTCTCATTAAAAAAGAATCCCCTTTTTCAACTCAGCGAAAATGAGGGGATTACATAGAAAAATATTGGATATTTAAGTGCTCATTTTTATGAAACGGTTTAGTTTATGTCATTTTTTCCATCTGGGCCCACATGAAAGAATTTCATATCCTGTTCATAAAACCATCCTCGATCTCCATCAAAACATGGTATAATAGTACTATTATCTTAATCTAATGAATGATTCACTACTTGGCATCCGACCAGCCAGCATCTAAAGCTTATCTATCAAAAATGATATTGGTTCAGCCTAGCCAAGCGAATCATTGACCCAGTATGCCACCTGTTTTACATTGAACATCCAGGCACATTCCGGAATATAAAACAATTTGATAGTAAAAAAGACCCCAAGACAAAGGGAGGGGATGCTAAGTGAACAACAAAATAAAAAGCAAATTTTTTCAACTGATTAGCTTCGATAGGAAGTTATTGGAAGCAGCCAGTGTGATCAATATTCAACGCATGTATTTATTAAGTTGGATCATGGGAGCCATAAATATCGTGCACATCGCATTTTTTGGACTTAATGTTCCATCAAGTCCTCAGCATGTTGTCCTCTGGTATCACTCTATTATTACTCTTCATTTGACTATGCTGTTGGCCAATATGATTTTGGGCTTGATTGCCTTTAAAATAAAAAAGCAAGAAAAAGAAGGAGAGAAGAAAGCTTACTTGATGCAAACGATGTCTATTTTTTTGAATCTCCTTTTTGGCATTCTGCTTTGTGTAAGTGACCAGCTTGTTACCACTAATATCAACCCTCTACTAACAGCCTGCATAGGAGTCGGTTTGATTTTCTTAATCCCGCCTATCATCGCAGTTGTCGTTTATGCAGCCACTTTCTTTTTATTTTTTTATATGGTTACATGGACACAGCATGTACCCGAATTGTTGATCCATATTCAAATTAACAGCGTAACGGCTACAGGAATGGGATTAGGCATATCGCTGATCCTTTGGAAAAATCATCTGTCTAAGCTGAAGCAAAATCACGTCATCCAAGAGCAACAAAGGAATCTGGAAGAAAAAAACGAGTCGCTGCAATTTTTAGCCACTCGCGATGCTCTGACCGGTCTTTTCAATCGGATGCATTTTATCGAGCTAGCTAATACGGAAGCTATTAAAAATGGGAAGACCAACCAAGAAGCTTGCATTATTATTTTAGATATCGATTTCTTTAAAAAGGTGAATGATGACTTTGGTCATCCTGCAGGCGATCAAATTTTAAAAGAGCTTTCTGACATTATTCAAGCTACGCTGAAGATCACCGATATTTCTGCCCGCCTTGGCGGGGAGGAATTTATCATTTTGCTTCCCCAAACCGGCTTACAGCTTGGCAAAGAAATCGCCGAGCAGCTTCGGCAAACGATCGAAGCCCATTCTTTTTCATATGAAGGAAAAACCATCAAAGTTACCGCAAGCTTCGGTATCGCCAAGCTCAGTCATTCGTTTCACACATGCTATAACGATGCCGATAAAGCGCTTTATATGGCCAAGCAAACGGGACGAAACCGCGTCATGGCAGCAGAGTCCCAATCAGCGAGAAATGGGGCATCAACAACAGAACCGCTGTAGCAAGGAGAGAAAGCAAGCCTTCTATGATTCCAAGTTCACGATGTTTTTTCCATTTATAGTTATAGTCGTTTTATTCATGACAGGTTATAGACAAAGTCCATTTTGATTTTATCCATAACATCAGAATGGCTTGAAAACGCTTGGCAAACAAGGAACGGCGCCAAGTGGAGACGTGAAGCGAACAAAAGAAATTCATGCGGGGGCAATCGAGATCAGCGACCAACGATAAATACGTTCATCAACAGTCTGATGAACCTTTTCATAACCATATGCATACGATGGGTGTTGATGAACGGTAAGGAGGGAAAGAGAAATGATTCCCGTATATCCATATTACAGTTATGAAACGGTCTGCAAACAGAAGCCGATCGCGTTTCCGCCTCAGCATCAGCCAAAACAGCCTGGCTTGGAGTATATCATGAATCCCCGGCCTATTTTTGATCATCCTGGTTATAAAGGAAGCGGTAAACTGCAAAATAAAGTGGCCATTATTACAGGAGGAGACAGCGGAATCGGGCGAGCGGTAGCCATCGCTTTTGCCAAAGAAGGAGCCGATGTGGCCATTGCTTACTTAGATGAGCATGAGGATGCCAAAGAGACGAAAGAATATATAGAAAAATACGGGCGGCGTTGTTTACTGCTTTCTGGCGACCTAAGAGAAGAGCGATTTTGCCATCAGCTTGTTCAAGAAACGATCGATGCTTTTGGCAAGCTGCATATTCTCGTTTTAAATCAAGGGGTGCAATATCCGCAACGAAGTATTCTTAACATTTCAAAAGAACAGTTAGAAAATACATTTCGCACTAATATTTTTCCTATGTTTTTCATCACACAAGCAGCTTTGCCTTATTTAAAGCCGAGCAGCTCTATTATCAGCACAGCCTCTGTTACAGCTTATGAAGGTGAACCGTCATTAGTGGATTATTCGTCAACAAAAGGGGCAGTTGTATCGTTTACTAGATCGTTAGCACTGCAACTAGTAGAAAAAGGCATACGCGTCAATGCGGTGGCACCCGGCCCCATTTGGACCCCGTTAATCGTTTCCTCTTTTTCAGCTGACAGAGTCAAAACCTTCGGCACCGATACACCGATGCGCAGAGCCGGACAGCCGTATGAATTAGCTCCGACATACGTTTATCTTGCTTCCGATGATTCCTCTTATGTCACAGGTCAAGTATTACATGTGAATGGCGGCACCATGACGGAAACATAAGAGGAAATGAGCTAAGCTATGATCTGCTGACCTATTTCCTCTCTATCTATCAAACAAAGCCGCCGCGGAAGGATGAAAATAACGCGCTTTATAGAATGCTTCCCCACTTATACCTTATGCATTGAAGTGGGGTTTTCTTGCTTGAAGATGATAAAACCGGTTCCGTGTATTGACTTTTATCCCTTCTCTATTAACCTACTAGCTAATCACGCAACAAAACCGTCTCCTTCTTTTTTAACATCTCCCCCGAGAAGTCTTCTGCCTCCAAATAGAGTGTAGGCGGGAGAAGTTTCATTGAATCATTTCTGTCTTTTCATAATCTGGATTGTGTATATAATGATAGATTTTGCCTTGTTCAAGATAAACGATGGAGTAGCGCTGAGCTTCGTTTTTGTTATCATAAGTGGCAAATACGACAATCCCATTGTATGTTTTGACGCCATCTACATCGATTTCATCAAGCTCCATCCCGCTTGATCCCTTCGTCGCTTGAAACTGATACGTTTTCGGAAAGCCTATATCGTAACGGCGCATGATGACGCCGCTCCTCTCAGAATCCACCACCCGTACTGCTTGAACCTTTAATAATGCATCCACCGCTTCTTTTGTCATGCTAAGCTGAAGCTGCTTTTTTAGCTCATCTGGAGTCAATGATGGATTCGTTTGTGTGTTTTCGTTGTGGTTCGTGATATGACCATTTTGGACATCTTGCTGGTTGGTTTGCTCTGCTCTGAATCTACTACCGTTTCTCTTGTTTTTGAGCCTCCTGCTCTAGCTTCAGGCCCTGATGGTTCCTTATCCGAACAAGCTCCCAGCAAGAAAACGAATAAAAGAGCAAGCCATTTTTTATTTTTCATCATGTCCCCCCTGTAGTTTCATTGATTAATGGAAACAGCAACATAGGAACAATCCCTTTGTATGGAGATTACAAGATGGCATACACCTTCATCATTTGTAATTATTTTCCACAATCTTATTATAGGTTAGTGTAAATATATGTAAATAGTCATTTTATATTAAATTGCTATTCGTTTACCTCATCACCCCGTTCTTCTTTCTCCCATTCATAAATTTCCTCCTAGAATCTTTTATAAATATGTTATACTTGTTAAAATGAGGTGTTATCTATGTGGAAAGAATTTAAAGAGTTTGCAATGCGTGGAAACATTGTTGATTTAGCGATTGGGGTGATTATCGGCGGCGCCTTTAACAAAATCGTTTCTTCCCTTGTCAACGATATGGTCATGCCGCTGCTCGGTTTACTGCTTGGCGGTCTTGATTTTAGCAGCCTCTCATTTCAATTTGGAAAAGCCAATATAAAATACGGGATGTTTATCCAAACCATCGTTGATTTTCTCATTGTTGCCTTTTCCATCTTTTTGCTTGTAAAAGGATTAAACAAACTGCATCAACACAAAAAGCAAGAAAAAATAGAAGAACAGCCTGTGTTATCCAAACAAGAGGAGCTGTTGAGCGAAATCCGCGACTTATTGAAGCAACAACAAAGGGAACGAGGATAATCGCAGCCAAAGTCCATTTTGACTTTGGCTGCATCCGCTTTTTCAATCCTCCCTTTGTTTTTTTCCTAGCAAACACGATTGCGAGGCCATGGGTGCAGCATAAAAGTGATTGTCAATAGTCTAAAAAGAGACACCCTTTGTTTGCTGCTATCATCCAATGAACATCCCGCTTTTCTGCTGAAGTCGGCAAGCCGATTTGCTTGCCGACTAAGCCCCGCGCAAATAAGGAACGCTTGGTGGGTAAGTTCATTTGCCCACTGGCGTTCCTTGTTTGCGGGGGAGGCAAAAAGCTATACAGATATCAGCACAAATGTACGGTTATAAAAGCCAATAAGCAATAGGAGTGACGATTACAAGAGTAAGAACCGTCCGTTCAACCCAAATGATCAGCAGCTTCGGAATACTAAGCGGAATTTCTGTGGAAAGAATGCATGGGATCACGGCTGAGAAAATGATAAGGTAAAAATCGCTAGTAATTCTGAGCGATTTCTATCGAATTCCTTCGCTCAAACCCCGCAAGCGCCTCAGCGCACAAATAGGCGGCTAATGTAATCGTTTTGCGGTTTTCATCGACAGTCGGATTCACTTCAGAAATATCAAAGCTTGTCGTTTTTGGATGAGCAACAATCTGACGGATCAGAGCACGGGCGATTTTTGGATCTAACCCAAATGGAGATGGCGCGCTTACTCCTGGGGCTGCGCTGGCGCTGATCGCATCCATGCAAAGCGTCAGCATCACGACATCGTATTTTTCGATAAATTGTTCAATCGTCGTATATATTTCTTTGATCCTCTCCCACGTCACCTGTTCCTCTAATACATAAACACACCCATACCGCTGAGCGGTTTCAAACAAGGTAGCTGTATTGCCAAAAGGCTGAATTCCGAGACATAAATATCCAGCTTGGCGGTCTGCATCTAATATTTGGCGAAACATCGTACCTGATGACGCTCCCTGATCGTAGGGCCGCATATCAAAATGAGCATCTATATTAATGATGCCGATGCTCTTTTCCGTTCCAGCCGCTTGGCGTACCCCTAAGTAATGCCCGTACGCCGTTTCATGACCTCCCCCAATAATAATCGGAGTGATATGATGCTGTATGAGATGCTGAACCGCTTCGCCTAGTTGCTGTTGACTTTGTTCCAGATGATGATCTTCACAGCCAACATTGCCAACATCGAAAACGAATGTCTCGTCAGAAAAATGCCATGGCAAATTAGCCAATGCTTTTTTTACTTCCACCGGGCCGTAATAAGCTCCGACGCGCCCCTTATTTCGCTTGACACCTTCATCACATTGAAATCCTAATAAAGCAAATGCTTTTCCACCTGTCATTTTTTCAAGTTCATCTATATTTTTTAGCTGCACACGCTGATGAAATCGAAAGCTGAGCGGATCCGTGCGGCTGTCAATCCTTCCTGTCCATGTGCTGCTTTGCGGCTGATGGTACACTCTCCAACACGTCCTTTCCTAATTAAGGATTTTATCCTCAAAACACTGGAACCTTTTTAGATATATTCTCGATATACAGTGCAGTTCCTTCTATTTTTCAAAGTCCCCTACTTCCCAATGAAAGGCAACTAGCAGAGCTGCGCCAGACAGAGTCGTTCTTCCTGGCGATCATCAGACGGTTATCGCCCGAAAAGTTTCTTGTCTGTTATAAGGCTAACGAATCATTCTTTTCGATCTATCGTTTCTAAAAAAGCTGGCATGAAAGAAAGGCAAGCCGCAGAGACTTGCCTTGAACCGCTGGGAAGCAATACAAATAACATATATGTGCAAACGTTAAATGGTATCTATATAGACGGTTGAACTAAAATTTTGATTTGGCTTTTTTGAGTCGTTAACGCTTCAAACCCTTTTGGTACAATTGCATCTTAATGAATATAGCTTGTTGTAAATTCGAGAAATATTCTGCTTGTTTTTCATCACCATGGCTCTAAACGCTGTTTTCATTTTCCCATTTCAACATACAAGGACTTTACTGGTTCATTCATACAGTTCGTGCTACAATAGAAAAGAATATTTTTATGGAAAGGGATGGACTGTTTGGCTAGTACGCATACATTTACAAAAACAGAGGAATTTGTTCATGCGATTACTCATGGAATTGGAGCGATATTAAGCATCGCCGGACTCGTTATTCTTGTTGTAATGTCCGCTATTTATGGAAATGAGTGGCACGTCATTAGCTTTAGCTTATTTGGCAGCACCATGCTTATCTTATATTTATCCTCCACCATCAGCCACGGATTGCCAGAAGGAAAAGGAAAACAATTATTTCAGATTTTTGACCACTCCTCCATTTACTTTTTCATCGCTGGAACCTATACCCCGTTTCTTTTTTTGGCCGTGAAAGGAACAACAGGATGGATTTTGTTTGGAATCGTCTGGGGGCTTGCGGTTGCAGGCACAGTTTTTAAATGCTTTTTTGTCACTCGTTTTTTATATACTTCCACCCTTCTCTACATTGTAATGGGCTGGCTCATCATCTTTGCTTGGAAGCCCTTGGCGGCCAATCTTAGCTCTGAAGGCCTGTTATTTCTCGTATCTGGGGGAGTTTTGTATACGATTGGCGCTATTTTTTACGTATGGAGAGGGGTAAAATTTCATCACGCCATTTGGCATCTGTTTGTATTGGCCGGTTCAATCGCTCACTTTTTCGCCGTATTATGTCTGCTTCCTACTATTTAAACAGAGCGCTAAAAATTGACCCCATGAATGATGCATATGTTTTGCTTTTTCAAACAAACGCAAAGATAATAAACTTATACAAAATTTGGATAGGGGGATTGCCATGAACAGCATCACAGACAGCGCTTTATTATCAAATGGGGTAAAAATGCCGTGGCTCGGACTTGGAGTTTATAAAGTGTCAAACGGCGATGAGGTTGTCAAAGCAGTGCGGACAGCGCTGGAAATCGGCTATCGCCACATCGATACAGCTTCTTTCTATGAAAATGAAGAAGGGGTCGGCCAAGCGATCAAAGAATCCGGAATACCGCGTGAGCAGCTGTTTATTACAACAAAAGTGTGGAACACAGAACAAGGATATGAAGAAACACTCCAAGCCTTTAAAAGAAGCGCAAACAAACTTGAGCTTGAATACGTGGATTTATACTTAGTGCATTGGCCAGTGAAAGAAACATATAAAGAAACATACAGAGCCTTAGAAAAGCTGTATAAAGAGGGATTTGTTCGCGCGATTGGCGTGAGCAATTTCCACATTCATCATTTAGAGAACTTAATGACCGACTGTGAAATTAAACCAATGGTCAATCAAGTGGAATATCACCCTCGATTGACACAACAAGAGCTTCATGCTTTTTGCCGAAAGCATCAGATTCAGCTGGAAGCATGGTCTCCGCTCATGCGCGGCGTTTTGCTAGAAGAGCCGATTCTGGTCGACATTGCCAATAAATATGGCAAATCACCGGCACAAGTTATTCTGCGCTGGGACTTGCAAAATCAAGTGGTCACAATTCCGAAATCCGTCACACCTCAACGAATAAAAGAAAATGCCGAAATCTTTGATTTCGAACTGACTGCTGAAGAAATGGAACGGATTCACTCACTAAACCAAAACAAACGAATCGGCAAAAACCCAAACGATTTCGACCTTTAAGTCCCCCCTTTAACAACTCTCTCCCACCCGGATTGCAGAGGTGGGAGATTTTTTTGAGCCGTTCAATTCCTTATAGTTAAGATACAAACATCGATGGCCGATGGCGAATTAGAATCGATTCTCGACGTTCAATTCCTCATAGTTAAGATACAAACGATTGATGGGGGGGCTTTAGGTATGGATATTTTGGCGTTCAATTCCTCATAGTTAAGATACAAACCCCAAAAATGATGATGAAATCAGCATTTGGAAAATGGATGCAATGTTATTATAAGCTTGTCTTAAAATTCGAGCAACAATTTCTTTGCTTGATCGCTGTAGGAGTTTTGGCTACTAGAAATATGTCGTCGATCCCCGGGATTTTTGCACAACTGAAGGTCGACGACTTTATTTTTTTGCATGGATGTTGTCGCTACTATATACGAGGAAAATAATCATTTGAAATTGTTTACTCATTTGCTGTAACCGTCAAGTAAAATTGAACAGTTTTCGCTAAATACGAGTGAACACTTTTCTGGAAATTCCAGCGTAATCCCTATTTGACATGGAGCCTCTGCGTACAAGATATTTCCTAAAAAGCGAGCAACAACAAGAATCAGCCGCATGAAACGAGAGGCTATCATGTACGCCACTCTATGTAAAGTGCACGCTTCTAACTGGTTAAAAACTGTTCAATTTAATCAATCGAATTCTGTTCAGTTTTATTTAGCGGTCACATTTGCCTCTGTCCTCACTCTTAAGATGCTGTTCTATTCAACACTTTGGTTTATTTCCTGTTGTATTACAGCCATATGAATCTTATAAACAAAGTTGATTAAACATCCACACAAAAGATATCTGAAATTTCACACACAACAAAAAATATGGTATGATAAAAACAGAAAAACAAACAAAAACGGGCATATAAAAACAGAAATGATGAGGAGAGTCTATAATGTTAGCAGCCGAAAGACAACAAAAAATTGTGGAGATTGTTAACGAGCGATTGAGCATTCGCGTATCAGAACTAAGCAAAATCTTTTCTGTCACTGAAGAAACCATTCGTCGTGATTTAGAAAAGCTGGAAAAAGAACATAAGTTAAAGCGAAGCCACGGAGGGGCCATCAGCATTCGTGAAGAAACGGAAATTGATGTATCTGAGCGCGAAATTACAAATGTCGAAGAGAAAAAAGCGATCGCTCAAGAAGCGATCAAACACATTGAAAGTGGTGATCGCATCATTTTAGATGCCAGCACTACTGCTTGGTATTTAGCGAAAACTCTTCCTGATATCCCTCTAACGGTGATTACCAATTCGATTAAGGTAGCAGTGGAATTAAGCAAAAAAGGAAAGATCCAGGTCATTTCTACCGGCGGAATGCTGCTTCCAAAATCGCTTTCGTACGTTGGTCCCCTAGCAGAACGATCTCTTGATGCCTACCACGTCGATAAGGTTTTTCTTTCCTGTAAAGGCGTTCATTTAGCGAACGGACTAAGTGAATCGAATGAGTGGCAAGCACTTCTAAAAAAACGAATGATGGAGATCGCCGACAAAATTATTTTAATGGCTGATTCTAGCAAATTTGGGATCCGTACCTTTGTTCATATGGCTTCTCTTGCCGATATGGATCATATTATCACTGATGACCAAATTGATCATGAAACCAAATGGGAGCTCGAAGAACAAAATTTATCATTTACAGTTGTTGCTCCACTTTCATTAAAAGCATAATCTTATCTGAAAAATGCACTTCCAAATTTACAGGAAGTGCATTTCTTCTATAAAACTTATGATAGTCGTGCCAAGAAAAAATATTCCTATATCAATGAATTCATATTAAAAGAAAAAACAATGAATCCGCTCGCTTTACTTAACTTATTGCCCTTTCAGTACTGACACTATCTGCTTTGTTTTCTATACTTCCTGATTTATGAATGCTAGCTCTATTTCATCTATTTGCCAATACCTCTTCTTCATATCGCTTCACTTCTTGGAGCCACTCTTCCCTAACAGGTACTCCTCTATCGTCACAATACGCATCCCAAATTACACCAAACGGGTATGTTTTAAATTCTTCCATCAATGCAAGACGTTCGGTAAAGTTTCCCTTTTCCTGAAGCTGTTTTAAGTAGTCATGTGGCAGTAGCATGGCATATAGCAATGCTTTAATCATATTGCGTGTGCCCATCACCCAAGCGGCAATCCGATTAATACTAGCGTCAAAAAAGTCTAGGCCAATCATTACCCGATCTAACGCCTGATTTCGAACAATCTCCAACGCAATCTCTTTGAGTTCGTCATCAAAAATAACCACATGATCACTATCCCAGCGGACCGGCCTTGAAACATGCAAAGCTAACTTATCAAAATAAAGTAACATCGCCGAAATTTTATCAGAAACAGCCTCTGTTGGATGAAAATGGCCTGTATCTAGCAAGCATACTTTATGATTTTGCAGCGCATACCCTAAATAAAACTCATGAGAACCAACCACATACGATTCTGAGCCGATTCCAAATAGCTTGCTTTCTATTGCATCAATATTATAGGCTTCATCGATCGTTTCCTTAAAAATTTGATCTAAGGAATCTTTTAGACGCTGCCGCGGGGTCAGACGGTCACTTGGGATATCTTTGTATCCATCTGGGATCCAAAGATTTGTTAAACATGGGGTACCAAGACGCTTGCCAAAATATTCGCCAATTTTCCGGCAAACCATACAATGACGAATCCAAAACTGCCTGATTTCTTCATTAGGATGAGATAATGTCAGGCCATCCGTCAATTTTTCATGAGAAAAAAGTGTCGGGTTAAAGTCTAGGCCAAGCCCACGCTCTTTTGCCCAATACACCCAGTTGTCAAAATGCTGTGGCTCTAATTCGTCTCTGTCCACCATTTCGCCGTTTGTCTCGGCATACATCGCGTGCAAATTAACGCGATGTGTTCCTGGGATAAGCGATAAAGCTTTCTCAAGATCCTGGCGCAACTCTTCCGGCGTCCCTGCTTTGCCTGGATAATGTCCAGTTACATCAATACCGCCAGATAATTCTCTTCTATTCACTTCAAATCCCGAAACATCGTCTCCTTGCCAGCAATGAATCGATATCGCTATACGCTGTAATTGTTTTAAAACCTTATCAACATGTATTCCCCATTTTTCATACTGCTGCTTGGCTCTGTCAAAGCTTTCTTTCACCATATTTCCTCTCTCCTTCTCTATATGGTACAAACTTTTTTAACGGAAAAGAACGAGCAATCATCGTGCGCGCTTCATTTAATGTACTGATATCACCAAGTGCCATTAATTGAACGACAATATTGCCGATCGCTGTTGCTTCCACCGGCCCAGCGTAAACTTCCTTTCTCGTCGCATGAGCTATCATTTGGTTCAATAGCTCATTTTGGCAGCCTCCCCCAATAATATTGATTTGTTTAAACTTGATTCCAATCACTTCTTCGATCTTTGCAACCGCATGCTGATAACTGACAACTAAGCTATCAAATACGCATTTCGCTATTTGCCCCGGCGTTTGCGGAACCGGTTGATTCGTTTCTAAGCAGCATTTCTGAATCTCATCAACCATGTTAATCGGCTTTAAGAATCTCGTATCATCGACATGGACAATGGCTCGAAAATCTTTTTCTATCTTAGCAAGCTGAACCAGCTGTTCAAAAGAATATTGATGCCGATACACTCGTTTAATCTCTTGAAGCATCCAAAGTCCCATGATATTTTTTAAAAAACGAAATCGATAGTTGAAGCCGCCTTCATTCGTAAAGTTATACCTTAAGGCATGCTCTGTACAAAGAGGGAACTGCAATTCCACCCCAATTAACGACCATGTTCCAGAACTAATATAAATCGTATCGTGTGATTCCGGCACTGCAATTACCGCTGAAGCCGTATCATGGGTGGCTGGCATAATGACCTTCATGTCTAATCCTATTTCTTCAGCTAGCTCTTGTCTCAATTTGCCTAACACGGTTCCAGGTGTATGGATCGTCTGAAAAATAGACTCTGGGATTCCTAGCTTCTCCAACAATTCCTTATCCCATGTTTTCGTAGCAGCATTGACAAGCTGTGTGGTTGTCGCATTTGTATATTCATTCACTTTTTTTCCCGTCAACAGATAATGAAAATAATCCGGAATCATCAAAAATGTCTTCGTCCGTTCCAATATTTCTGGTGCTGTTTGTTTTAGCGCATACAACTGATAGATGGTATTGAACGATTGAAATTGAATGCCGGTCCTGCCGTATAATTCTTCCTTTGAAATCTTCTGAAATACTTGTTCCATCATGCCGATTGTACGCGGATCCCGATAAGCGACAGCTTCCGTTAGGCGCCGATCATCTTCATCCAGCAATACAAAATCAACAGCCCATGTGTCAATTCCAATACTTTTTGGATTCATTCCTTGACCTTTACAAATATGAAGCCCTTTTTTAATTTCCTGAAATAGTTGGTCAATATCCCAACAAATATAGTCTCCTTTTTGTACAAGCTGGTTTTCAAAACGATAAATTTCTTCTATGATTAATTTTTCTTCCAATAAATATCCCGCCACCATCTTGCCGTTTGACGCTCCAATATCAACAGCCAAGCAACATTTTTCCATTTTAATCTCCTCCGAAAGCGCTTCCTTTTTATCTCATCAATACGTGAAGAGAATGAACTCCCTTCACGCCGTCACATCAATGATTATCTCGGGAATGCAGCCGGTACTCCACCATCAACAGTCAGCAGGCAACCGGTTGTTTTTTCCGCTTTTGAAGAAGCAAAAAAGAGGATCGCATCGGCAATATCTTCTGGATATATATTCACTAACAATGCTGTGCGCTTTCGATAGTAGTCTTCAAGCTGGTCAGGTTCAATGCCATAAGCTCTTGCTCGTTCTTCCCGCCATGCAGAATTCCAAATCGCTGATCCTTGAAGAACAGCATCCGGCAGAACCGAATTGACTCGAATGCCATATGCTCCCCCCTCCGCCGCAATGCATCTCGCCAAATGCATTTCTAACGCTTTAGCAGCACTGTACGCGGCCGCATTTTTCCCTGCATAAACCGAATTTTTAGAGCCAACAAACACCATGCTGCCGCCAAGGCCTTGTTTCTTCATTTGTCTAAACGCTTCACGCGCCACAAGAAAATAACCTGTTGCCAATACATTGATATTCAAATTCCACTCCTGTAGTGTTGTTTCATCAAATGGGCTTGATGTAGCCAATCCAGCATTATTGACAATAATATCGATTCCTCCGTAAGTCCGTGCCGCTTCTTCAAATGCCAGCCTTACCTCTTCTTCTTTTGTCACGTCCATTCGTACCGCAATCGCTCTTCCTTCTCCATGCTCTTTATTAATTTCAGTCGCTACCCTCGCCGCTCCCTCTATATTAAGATCAGCCACCACTACATGGGCTCCTTCTAAAGCAAAACGGCGGCACGTTTCGCTGCCGATTCCCCCCGCTCCTCCTGTCACAAACGCAACCTTCCGCGAAAATTCTGCTTCAGGAGGAGCAAGAGTTAGTTTGTATAGCTCCAATGGCCAATACTCCACCTGATAAGATTCTTGTTCATTCAACGAAACAAATCTCCCTAATGATGTAGCTCCTTTCATCACAGCAATCGCTCGATGATACAACGCTCCACTTACCTTCGCCATCGCTAAGCTTTTTCCGGTATTCACCATACCGATACCAGGAATTAAAATCACTCGAGGGACCGGTTCAAACATTTTATCTCCTTCCGTGCGATTTCTTTCAAAATAAGCTTCATATTCCTTTTTAAAACTGGAAATCCCTTCCTTGATTTTTTCGATTAGCTCCTGTACATTACCTGTTTGCGGATCCCAGTCAATATATAAAGGTACACGCTTTGTATGTACCAAATGATCAGGGCAAGCTGCGCCAATTTGTGAAAGCACAGGAGCTTCGTAGCTATTCACAAACTGTAAGACTTGATCTGTATCATCGTATGACACGATCATGCGGTTTGAATGACTTACAAGCCTACGAATGATCGGCATTACTTGAGCTAAAATCGCTTTACGTTCATCTTCTGTTAATGCTTTATGTTTTGGACCTCCAAATACTGTCGCTTCGTTTACACTCCGTTGAATATATTGCTCCGCTTCATTGATAATTGAAATGGTTTTTTCATAGCATTCTTTCGACGTTTCTCCCCAAGTAACAAGACCGTGCTTTTCCATCAATACGAGCTCAGCATTTGCATTCCTTCTTACCCCCTCCGCAATCATTTTCGATAAGGTAAACCCCGGGCGAACATATGGCACCCAAACAAAACGATCTCCATATATCTCTTCGGCAATCTTTTTGCCATTATCAGCGCAGCAAATACTAATAATCGCATCTGGATGTGTATGATCAATATGTTTAAACGGCAAAAACGCATGCAGCAAGGTCTCGATGGATGGCCGAGGATGCTTAGAGTTGATCATACAATGTGATAAATACTCCACCATTTCTTCATCTGACATCTCCTCCCGTTCCATCAACGGGCGAATATCTTCTAATCTTAAACCTGTAAAATGTTGTGCTTTCATTGTCGCTAAATCTGAACCGCTCCCCTTCACCCACATTACTTCCATCTCTCGTCCACGAAAATCTTTCGTGATCGCCTTCATTGATGTATTGCCTCCGCCCCAGTTTGCTACTGAGCGATCCGCTCCAAGCAGATTAGAGCGATACACTAATTTCTCCAGCTCGGTTTGCAACACTGTAAATTCACTATCATTCCATAAATTTCCTACCATAATTCCCCCGCCTTTTGTTTTATTTTTGCTTGCATTGTTTATGATTGTATTTTTTAGCAGATATCATCAACATTAAAAATCATTCTTATTTTTCTTTCTTTTATGAAATGAATTTATGATGTGTACATCCTAAAGGAACCAAAGTTGTGACCTCATCCTTGCTTTCTTTTTTGAAAACAGAACGATAGGTCTTCGAAATATACACTTCCAACTTTATTATTTCTATCACTCATCTTTTTTCTTTAATAACAAAGAGGTTGCTCAATACAGCTTAAAAGGGCTTTGAGACAACCTCCCTCTATTCATTAGAAATCATAGTTGCCGGCATTTTCAGCAGTAAAATCTGTTGGCGGTCCCATAATCACGGTTTTTCCATCCTCTTTGACCTCAATTTTTCCTACATTATCAATATTTTGTCCGTCTTGCGGCTTTTTGCCTTCAACTAAATCCTTAGCCAATGCAACTGTTAAATATCCAAGTTTGTTTGGCTCCCACAAAATTGCAACATCTAATGATTGGTCCTCTAAAAACGGCTTAGAATCCTTAGGTAGAGCTGTTCCCACGACTGTAATTTTATTTTGTAACCCTTTTTCTTGAATCGCTTGTGCTGCTCCTAAGGGAGCTGGAGTTGAAAACGCCATAATGCCTTTTAAATTTGGATAGGATTTGATTAAATCAAGAGTTTTCTGATATGCCACCTGCTGTTTTTCATCTGTGGCAATTTTATCGGTCACCAATTTAATACCGGGGTAATTCTCTTCTAATTCTTTCTTAGCCGCGTCAATCCAAGCGTTTAAATTAGCGGCAGAAAGACCTCCTGTTAAAATAGCGATTTCTCCTTTATCTGTCCCTATCTTTTCAATAAGAGTTTTAGCAATATGACGACCATAAATTTCATCGTCAATTTGATGAATGGACAATTCAACAATCGACTGATCTGCCGGTGTATCCCAGTCTATCACTTTAATGCCTTGTTCTTTTGCCTTTTTTAACACCGGAGTTAAAGAGGCTGGATCATTTGGCGCCACTGCAATAACGTCTACTTTTTGGCTAATTAAATCCTCAATAATTTTCACCTGCTGTGCTGCGTCAGCTTCAGTTGGTCCTGTGTAAATCACATCTACCCCTAAATCCTTTCCAGCTTGTAATGCTCCTTTTTCGGCAGCGTTAAAATATGGAATACCAACCAGCTTTGGAACAACAGCAATTTTTAATTTACCGTTAGCATCATTTTTCGTTTCACTTGCTTGGCCATTATTAGCGCTTTTATTCGATGTAGCTGAATTTTGCGAAACACAGCCTGCTAAAAGGCCAAAGAGAAACAGCAATGAAACGAAGAATTTCAATTTCTTCATCTAAAAACTCCTCCTTTTCTAATCACATACTATTTAGGCAAACGATTCAACAGTAAAGTGCTCAAGAAGTAACTTGCATCCTGTCCTTGTTTCCCAATTTGGTTTTAGCAAAATTAATAACAAGCACAGCGATTAAAATCGCTCCCATAATCACGTTCACAATGGTGCGCGGAACTTCTAACAAATTTAATCCATTTGAAAGGATTTGAAAAATCATAACCGCATATACGGTTCCAACCACCTTCCCGTATCCCCCTTGAATTTCCGTGCCTCCTAAAACAGCAGCTGCCACACTTTGCAAAAGGTAAGAAGAACCTAAATCCACTTTGGCGGTGTTATATCTGGAAGTCATAATAATAGCAGATATAGCAGCTAAAAATGAGGCATACAGATATACTTTTAAAATCACTCGACTCGTGTTGATTCCTGAAAAGAGAGAAGCTACAGAATTACTTCCTATCATGTACACACATCGCCCCCAATATGTTTTTCCTAAAAGAACGGATGTTACAACAGCGAAGAAGATAAAAATAATCATAGATAAAGGAATGAGCCCTAAATAGTAGCCATTTCCAATCAAATTATACCAATCGCTAAAACCCGAGATTGAATTTCCTTTTGTTATACTGAGTATCACCCCCTCAAACAAAATCATGGTTCCTAATGTCACTAAGATGGGGGAAACTCCTATCCTCGTGACAATAAAGCCGTTCATAAATCCGCAAGCTAAGCCGATTAGTATCCCAACCAAAATCGATATCATCATAGGATAGCCATGGCTTTGCATCATAGCAATGGAGACCCCTGAGAGCGCTGCAGTATAGGTAATCGAAAGATCAATCCCACCCGTTATTATCACCACCATCATTCCCAATGCCAGCAATCCGAATTCCGGCAATTGAAACATCATGTTATTTATATTTTCAGCACTTAAAAATCCTGGCGCTATAATCGTCATGACGACAAAAAGTGCTAAAGCTATTAAACCAAGTATATTTTCTTTTGATAACGCTATCTTCACTCCTATTCCCTCCTTTTTTATGAATCTATTTCTATTCTGGATAATTGGGCTTGAGCTCGTTTATATTGAATATGATCATACGAAACTGCTAATAAAATAATGAGCCCCACCACTACCTTTTGCCAAAAAATATCAATTCTTGCTAAGATAAGTCCATTTTGTATGATACCTAATAAAAGAACCCCCAATATTGTCCCGATAACCGTTCCTCTCCCTCCCATAATATTCGTTCCACCAAGTACTACAGCCGCAATCACAGATAGTTCTAACCCAGACAATCCATTAGGATCTACAGCCTTAGTGTAGGAAATTTGCGCAATAGCGGCGATTCCCGCCAAAAATCCCATATAAGCAAAAACGAAAATTTGAACCTTATTGAAATTAATTCCTACTCTAAGTGCTGATTCTTTATTTCCGCCAATCGCTAAAATTTCCCGACCCATCACAGTGTGTTTTAAAAGGAACCAAGTTAGAATAGCAATCAAAAAAAACAGCCATATTAAAATTGAAACACCCAATATTTTGATATTAGAAAATTTCAAGAAAACTTTAGGGAAATCTGTGCTGTTTAAATACTGTCCGTTCGTAACATATAAAACGATTCCGTTAATCATACTCATTGTTCCAAGCGTCACTACAATCGCAGGTATTTCGATCTTTGACACAAGAAATCCGTTAATTCCTCCTAATATTATTCCAAGCAAACAAGCAATCACCAACAACAAGAATAGCGCCCCTATATGATCAGGAACCATCACTAAAAGTTTCCCTATCACTACGCAAACGGCTGTCGTCACAGCTGCAACGGATACATCAATGCCCCCTGTAATAATCACCAACGTCATTCCCATGGCTAATATGCCAAGGACAACATTTCCTTTAAGAATATCAAGGATATTATCAATGGTTAGAAAAACAGGATTGATAAAGGATAGGACGATAGAAAGTATGATGATGATAACCGCTATACTCGCTTCCTTTTTCATTATACTTTTCACATCATCGCCCCCTTGCTTGGTTGAGTAACTGTTGAAAGAGCTCCATGATGATTTGCCGGGCTAGCTCCGAGCAATGCAAGGTTCATGATATTTTCCTGTGTAGCCTCTTGAATGTTTAATTCTCCCGCTATTCGACCATGTTTCATCACTAAAATACGATCACTCACTGCTAAAATCTCTGGAAGCTCCGAAGAGATAACAATGACTCCCATCCCTTCAGACGCAAGTTGACGAAGAAGTTTATGAATTTCTGTTTTCGCTCCAATATCAATGCCGCTCGTCGGTTCATCAATAATCAGTATTTTTGGATTCGTTGCCAACCATTTACTTATGACTACTTTCTGTTGATTTCCTCCTGATAATTGGCCAACCTTTCTTTCAGGCGCTGCTGGTCTAATGTCAATTGCTTGAATATAGCGTTCTGCTAAATCAACTTCTTTTTTTCGCTGAATGAGGCCCAGCTTAGTTCGAAGCGCTTTCAAAATAGAGATAGAAATATTGTTTATCACTGATTGTTCTAAAATTAACCCTTGTATCTTTCTATTTTCAGGAATATAAGCAATCCCATTTTTCACAGCTTTTTCAGGTGACGAGATGAATACCGCCTCCCCCTGAATTTTCACTTCGCCTTTATAGGGATTATTAACCCCAAATATAGCCTGAGCAAGTTCCGTTCTTCCCGAACCTACTAATCCAGTAATCCCCAATACCTCTCCTTCTTTTAACTGAAAAGAGATGTCCTTAAAATTCCCTTCTTTTGATAAATTTCTAACTTCTAATATTACATTTCCGATCTTATGGTTAACAGCTTGACTTCTTTCATACTGGACCTTGCGCCCAACCATTAAAGTAATAAGCTTCTCTTCATCCATCTCTTCTTTTAAATAGGTTCCTACGTATTTTCCGTCGCGTAAAACAGTAAATCGATCAGAAACCGTGAACAGTTCTTTTAATTTGTGACTTACAAAAATGACAGATATTCCCTTTTGTTTAAGCCTATCGATAATATGATAAAGTTTCTCTACTTCACTAGAAGATAAGGAAGCAGTAGGCTCATCCATGACAATGAGTTTAGAATCAAATGCTAAAGCCCTTGCAATTTCAATCAACTGTTGTTGAGCAATGCTTAGCTTTTCGACGGGTGTATATAAATCAATTTGAAAATCAAGCTCGTTTAATACTTTTTGAGCTATTTTTTTTATTTCGTTCCAATTGACTCTTTTCCATGATTTATTATAAACATCCTTTCCTATACAGATATTTTCAGCTACTGAAAGATTAGGAAATAGACTCAAATCTTGATATATAATGGAAATGCCCTTCAAGACGGCGTCAATCGGCTTTTTGATCTCTACTTTCTTACCCTCAAAATAAAATTCAGCTCCAAAATCCGGCTGATAGACCCCAGCTAATATTTTGATTAATGTTGATTTTCCAGCACCATTTTCACCAATTAAAGCATGGATTTCTCCTCTTTTAACTTCTAGTCTTACATGATCAAGCGCTTTCATTCCATGAAAGGTTTTACTTATATGCTCCATCCTTAATAAATATTCAGACATGGCTATCCCTCTTTCTCTTGATTCGGTTCACTCACATTGTCTCTATATCGCTTTAAAAATTTAACTATCACTTTCTAGAAAGTCGACAGTCAAAGACCATTTTCTAGACTTATCTTCGTTATGCAAATGTGCCATAAAGATTCGAACGATGTGCTGTGAGAGCAATTCATAAACCTTAAGAAACGTTTCTTTATTCAAGCGTCTAATCCTTGAAAAATCTTTCGTTATATACATCCAAAAGTTATGGCTCATGAAATCTTTAATAATATGTTAAATTTCTTTGTCTGCAAAATTCATTTACTTCTTCAATAGTTGGAATGCCGGCTTGAGCCCCCCACTTCGTTACTTTTAATGCGCTAACAATGGTAGCAAATTGCGCAGCCCTTATAAGTTCTTGACCGTCAGCTATCGAGCATGCTAACGCCCCAGCATATGAGTCGCCGGCGCCAACTGTATCGACCGACTTCACGGAAATGGCTTCAATATATTCACATTTTCCATTTTCACACACAAAGGAGCCTTTATTAGCCATTTTGATAATCAGATTCTTCACTCCCATTAATTGAAAATGCTTTGCTGCCTCATATGCTGCATCCACTGACATAACATCTATTCCAGTTAACGCTTTTGTCTCCTGACGATTCGGAATAATTAAATCTGCATGCTCCCACGCGCGTACCGTTATTCCTTCGGCTGGTGCAGGATCAAGAATCACAAACATTCCTTTCCTTTTTGCCTCTATCATAGATTGAATGACTGCTTCTGCTGGAATTTCCATTTGAACCAATAAAATTTTACTATCAAAAATTTTTGAAAAAGCTTCACAAACATCTGTATCTCTTAATTGATCGTTTGCTCCCTTTACTACGAACATGGTATTTTCTGCTGTGCGATCAACAGTAATAATGGCACATCCAGTTGCAACGTCTCGGATTCGCTTAATATAGGTTGTATCAATATCGTTTTTTTGCAATGCCTTTAACACTATATCTCCATACCAATCTTGTCCTATCATTCCAATCAGTTGAACCGTTTTCCCCAAACGTGCACAGACCGTTGCTTGGTTAGCTCCTTTTCCTCCCGGCAATAACTCCACTTTTTCTGCAAAGATGGTCTCTCCTTTAGCAGGATAGCGAGCAGTACGCGCTACGATATCAATATTAATGCTCCCCACCACTGTAATATCATTCATGTTTCTCCTCACCTTCTGGATTTATCTCATATGCGTTTGACAATGATGGATAAATCGTTTGATTTGTAAAACTGCATCTTCTAAGGATTGTGTAGAATTAAACAGACAAGATGTTCCTAGCACCAACATATCTGCTCCGTTTTCTAAAACTTCTTGCATCGTATGATAGCCTATATTTCCATCTACCTGGATATTCACATGATAGTTTTCCTCTGCGATGAGTTGTTTCAACTTTTTGATTTTCTTCTTCATTAGAGGTATAAATTTTTGTCCAGAAAATCCTGGATTTACAGTCATTACTGTGATGTAATCTACCATATCTAAAACATATTCAATATTAGCAATAGGAGTTGAGGGATTTAACGCTACCCCAGCCATTAAGCCGCTATCCCGTATTTTTTGCAACGTTTTTGTCAAATGGACAGTGGCTTCTACATGTATGGAAATCATATCTGCTCCTGATTCAATAAATAGTTCTAAGCAATCCTCTGGTTTTTCAATCATTAGATGGATATCAAATGGAAGATTTGTGGAATTTCTTAGTGTTCTTATCATATCAGGTCCCATTGTGAAATTAGGTACAAATTTCCCATCCATAATATCAAAATGAAAATAATCTACTCCTGCTTGTTCCAAACGATTAACATTATCCCGTAAATTCCCCATATCCGCACACATAAGAGATGGTCCAATTAACACCATACTATTTCTCCCTAGATCTTTTTTGATTCTTAATGGCTAAAATCTCTTTCATTAGCATCGATTCTTTTCCAAAATAGTCATAAAGAAATTCATACCATGTAAATAATTGATGATAGATTGCTTTGTTTTGTTCATTAGGTTGATAAACAATCGGTTCATAATGAATCATACGATACATAGCTTCTTCAATCGTGTCCCATCCACCATTTTCTTTTCCTGCTGCCGTTGCCGCTAATACTGCCGCTCCCATTGCGCTAGCATATGGTAATGTAACCACATACATCTTTTTACCTGTTATATCTGCGAATAATTGCATTAATAATTTATTTTTCTCTGCTAGTCCTCCACAGGCATATATTTCATTTATTTTGATACCGCTTTCACAAAAGGCATTTAAAATTTTTTTCGTTCCAAAAGCCAAAGACTCCATTAAAGCTCTATATAGATGCTCTGGTTTCGTTTGTAAAGTGAGCCCAATAATAAGTCCACTAAGATTGGCATCTTTTAAAATAGAACGATTACCATTCCACCAATCTAGCGCAATTAAACCATGTTCTCCAGGTCGTAAGCGCGATGCTTTATCTTCCAGTATTTGATAAATAGAATCTCCTGATCTGACAGCTTCATCCATTAAATGAGAAGGAACACCATTTTTTATAAACCACAAGAGTGAATCTCCTCCTGCACTCTGACCAGCTTCATAACCAAAATACCCTGGCAGAATGCCATCTTCTACTACTCCGCTAATACCAGGGACAAAAATTTCTCTGCGATCTATACACATATGACAGATGGATGTTCCCATCGCTAACACCATTTTCCCTGGTTGGGTTACCCCCGCACCCAGTACAGCAGCATGGGCGTCAATCATGCTGACAGAAACCGCAACACTTTCTGTCAGTCCTAATTCATTCGCCATCCCCTTCGTTAAAAAACCTGCTCTTGAACCGACTGGATAAATGCGTTCATTCAGCTTTTCTTTAGTAAAATGTTTGAAACGAGGGTGGATTGCTTGGAAATATTCCTCAGAAGGAAAACCAATTTGTTTGCTCCACATTCCTTTATATCCTGCCATACATGAGCTTCGTCTCTCTGATCCTACCAGCTGCATTACAATCCAATCTCCTGCCTCAATAAATTTATCGGCAGCTTCATATACTTCTGGGGACTCATGCAATATTTGCAGAATTTTTGGAAGCATCCACTCTTCAGATATTTCTCCACCGTACCTTCGCAAGAAATATTCTTGGCGTTGATGAGATATCTGATTGATTAGTGCTGCTTCTTTATGCGCGGCATGATGCTTCCATAGCTTCACCCAAGAATGTGGATTCTCTTTATATTTCGGATCTAAACAAAGAGGGAGTCCATTTTTTTTGATGGGTAAAATTGTACTTGCAGTAAAATCAATACCAATACCTATTATATTTTTTACATCAATCCGGGAATGTTCCAAACATCGCTTAACAGTGTCCTTTAGGGCGTATAAATAATCCTCAGGATGCTGCAATACCCAATTTCGTTCCAGCTCTTGCTCTGATCCCGGCAGCTTCTCTGTTATGATCCCATGAGGATAGCAGCCAACAGCTGCCGTTATCAGCTTTCCAGACTGCACATGGACTAGTACCGCCCTAGCAGATTCGGTACCAAAATCAATCCCAAACACATACTTATCGTTCAAGCACCCTCACCTCTATTTGTTTGATTATTATTTTAATTCAGATATTTTTGTTTTTCAATAATTTTTTTGTTTTTATTTTTGTTTTATATAATTTTAAATTGATGTTATTTTGTTTTTGTTGTTTTTTTTACAATTTGTACAATAAATTAAGATGCTTAGTACTTAGTTTATTTTATTAGAATCAAGCATATTTATTTTTAATTTTTTTCATATAAAATCAAATCTTTTCAGCATTTTTATGTTATAAACAAAAGAACATTAAAGTTTGTTTACGCCTGATAAACAAATTCTTTATAATAAATCTAGGAAAAAGTCCTTGTTTGTAGAATTATGACTTTAAAAACCGAACAAATCGGATAAAGACAAAAAAAATGAAAGATTTTTTTCAATAGTGAGGGACAAGCCATCGACTTACCTTCCGGCCGTAAATTAATGGCATCATAAGTTAAGATTTTTTGGTTATGTAATGATAAGTTCTATATCGATCCAGCCAAAAAAATAACGCCGATCTCTAGGTTTTGGGTATACCTAGAGATCGACGACTCTGTCTTAACCATTTTTTCATAATCAATCGCCCTTTTTTCTGATGCGAGTCCGCCAGATGAGAAAAGGACCACAATCAAGCGACATGTAAGAGTCACCATAAAATGCAGGCTAATGCTGCAAGAGGCAGTCGGATAACAGCTGTGCCGGGAGCAAAATGTCATTGCGCTTTACATCGTATAGACCATACGGAATAAGACGAAGCCCCGGCAGAAAATCACATGTTAAAAACAGCAGCGTATATAAAATATCGTGGAAAGGAAAGCCTCTTTTCTGAAGAGCATGCAGCAGTTGATCGTGGTAACGAACCGCTGCCTCAAACGAATCATCGATCGTCATCATCCCTGTAAACGGCAACGGAATTTCGACGACAATTTCGTTATGGTCGACTACCACCACACCCCCGCCCATTTCGTGCACTCGCTGCGCCGCAATAGCCATTGCCTTCGGGGATTTGCCGATCACAAGCAGTTCAGTTGTTGTATTGTACGTCGACGCCATACCATCAAGATTCACTGCAAATCGATCTAAAATCGCCTTCGCTACCCACTGCCCATCGCGGGCAATAAGCGAGGCATAAAGCAGCCCTTCGCTTTTAGAAAGATCCGCATATCCATTCACCGATGGTAAAACAACGTCTCTTCGTTCTGTAATGACATTGCTTTTAAGCGAAACAACAGGGACAGAGCGGTGAGCCGACAAATGCGGATAACAGTACAAGCGTTCATCCGCTAATTGCTCTTTTGGAAACAAAAATGGCTTTTTTGTCGCATACTTATTCCATTTTATTTCTGGGAATGGCGTGAGCAGCTGCCCGTCTTGAGCAATAAGTGTTCCTTTCGAGATGACAAAAGTCGGTTTAAAAGTGGTTAGGTCAGGCAGAAGTACAATATCAGCAAGCTTGCCCGGCGCTATTCCTCCAATTTGATCATCAAGGCGCAAATATGTCGCCGCATTAATCGTTGCCATTTGCAGAGCCGTCATCGGCGGCACTCCAAGTTCGACCGCTTTTCGAATCAATCCGTCCACAAAACCTTCTTTTTCAATAAAACTAGGATGAGCCCCATCTGTCGTCATGGTAATTCGTTGTGTATTGACCCGCCCCTCAGTAATAAGACGAATAATCTCCGGAAAATCCGGACGGAGAGAACTGTTGCGAAGCGTGGTCCACATCCCAAGCCGTAGCCGATCAAGCGCTTCTTTCGCTGTAATCGCTTCATGACAAGCATCGACGCCGCTTGCTGCAATACTATTTAACTTGTCATAAGAACAGCCGGCCGTATGTCCGTCTACTATTTTTCCTATTTTTTTCGCGATTTCGATTGTCTCCATTAAAACTGGATCGCCTTCGTACAATAATGGCCACCTTGTCACTTCAGCCGTCCCGGCGACTTCATCCATAAAAAGCAACGCTTGAATTTCTTTTGGTTGAAACCAATCGCGCTCCCCAGGGAAATCCGCTTGTGAAACAAGGCGAACAAGCCAAAAGAAGTTGCCTGGCATTGTTTGCAGATCACGGACTAATTGTTTAAATCCGTCAGCTCCCAAGTGCAAATAAAAAAACAAGTTATCGTTCACGGTCGTCGTAGTGCCTAAAGACAATGCCTTTTTTGTCATACTAACAGGATTATAAAAAACCCAAGGATGAGCATGTGGTTCAATAAATCCGGGAGAGACATACATTCCGCTTGCATCCATGATAATGGTTTCATCATTTACTGTCACATCCTTCTCCCCAACATAGGCAATCGTATCTTGATAAATGGCAACATTTTGCTGCAAAAACTCTCCAGAATAAACATTAGCAACCATTCCGCCTTGAATGACAAGATCAGCGGGGCGGCGGCCTTGAGCCACTTCTATTAGTTCGGTTCTTTTCGCTTTTCTTATCAATGGACTCCCTCCGTTTTTCAATATATGGCTTTCTTTTACCCACAGTGAAAAAGAGCCAAGGAGGCGATAAACGCTCTTGGCTTTTAAAAAAATACAAGCACACCTCAAGCATGAAGCCATGGATTTACTTGAACGCACGGTCCCATTCCCTCTTCTTCAAGCAGCTTCCGGACATCATCAGGAATGGGGACAGCAAAGATGCGGCCGCTGTCTTCTTTTACCCAGCCTCTCACTTCAAAGCCGTAACCCGTTCTCATCTCTCCCCGGAACACTTCATGTTTTAATTTGACCGTTTTACGTTTAATTTCCTCGACTTCCGTCTTAATGGTTACAACATCATCGTAATACAATGGATGCTCAAATCTACAATCGGCCTGAAGAAGAGGAAGGATAATTTGCTGTTCTTTCATTAGTTTTAAAGGCGGCAGTCCAATGCTTCGGAAAAATTGATGTCCGGCGATATCAAACCACTTAAAATAGTTAGGATAGTAGACAATTCCAGCTGTATCGGTATCGCCGAAATTGACACGGAGCTGAAATTCATTTCTTTTCATGCCCATCGCCCCTTCAATGGTTTCCTTCCTCTTATTGATGCTTCAATAATTCTCGCAATTTAAAACGTTGAATTTTTCCAGTAGCGGTTTTCGGAAGCTGATCAATAAATTCAATCACGCGCGGATGCTTATAGTGGGCTAAATGTTGTTTCGCAAATTGTTTTAGCTCTTCTTCCTTTTCTTTCGATGGTTCTATTCCATCTTTCAGCACAACGAACGCTTTCGGAATGGTAAGATTCCGATCATTTTCAATGCTCACGACAGCAGCTTCCAAAACATCATCATGCTGTAAAAGGCAATTTTCAATTTCAATCGGAGAAACCCATATTCCTCCCACTTTGAGCATATCATCGGAACGCCCGCAATACCAATAGTATCCATCCTCGTCACGATAGTATTTATCGCCAATATACAACCAGTCTCCAACAAATTTTTTCTTATTTTGCTCATGAAGATTCCAATAGCCGTGAGCAATGGAATCGCCATGAATCACCAGATCGCCTATTTCGTTAGGCGGCAATTCCATTCCTTGCGAATCAATAATCTTTACGTCGTAACCCGGTACCACTTTTCCTGAACTTCCTTCTTTAATATCGCCCAGCCGATTGGAGATAAAAATATGAAGCGCCTCTGTAGATCCGATCCCATCTAAAATATCCACATTGAACAGTTCCTTCCATTTTCGATAAAACGCAGGCGGAAGGGCCTCCCCAGCAGAAACACACACACGCAAGGAACGAAGATCAAACTGTTTCCCCGTTTTTTGCACATAATCAATCATCGCTCCATATAGTGTCGGAACACCGAAAAAGATGGTTGGCTTGTACGTTTCAATAGCTTCAAATATCATTTCCGGCAAAGGGCGTTCTTTCACAAGAATCGTAGAAGCACCGACACCGAGCGGGAAATACAGGCCTCCGCCCAGTCCATAAGCAAAATACAATTTCGATGCGGAGAGACAACGATCATCTTCGGTGATTTTGAGCACTTGCTTAGCATAGGTATTCAATGCATATTCCATGTCGTGCTGTAAATGGATCACCCCTTTTGGCTCTCCCGTGCTGCCGGAGCTAAAAAGCCAAAATGCTGCATCGTCTTTATTTGTCGGGGCAACGTCCAACTCCTTGCTGGCGCGATCAAGCAAGCGATAAAAATCAAGGGTGCCATCCCTTTTAATGTCAGCGCTTTCATAAATTACGATCACATGCTCTAAAAACACAAACCGCTCCTTTAAATGCTGAAGCGTCTCCCAAAGATCGGCATGAATAATCAACCCTTTGGCGCGGCTATTATTTAAAAAATATTCGTAATCAGACGGCTGCATCATCGTGTTAACCGGAATTGGCACAGCCCCGATTTTAATGGCACCAAAAAATGTGTAAATAAATTCCGGGCCGTCATGGCATACCATAATGATACGATCTTCCAATTTATATCCAAGTGCCCGCAGCATATTCCCCGTTTGATTCGTTCTCTCCTGAAGCTCGCGATAACAAATTTGCTGATCGCGATAATAAATCGCCGTCTTTTCTCCTAATCCATTACGGATATGGTCATCAATAAACAAATTCCCTGCATTATAAAGCATCCCTAGTCCGCGTAATTCCATGGCTCACCATCCCATTATTTTAAAATTGGACATCAAGTGGACCCATGCAGAAACCGAAGCAGGAAGCCCGCAGAAATAGGCTTAACCAATCCATTTCCGGGGCCTCATTCACGAACCTACCCTTTACATTCCCTTCCAATTTGGCTGGCGTTTTTCTAAAAAGGCGCTCAATCCCTCTTTCGCATCCTCCGAACGGAATAACAAGTTTTGTAGCTCCCCTTCGTAACGAATTGCCACATTTAACGGCATTTCTTTTCCATTCATAATCGATAGCTTAATATTCGATACCGCATAAGTTGCACTGTTGACGATCTTCCGCGCATATTCCAGCGTCCGTTCCCTCGTCTCCGCTTGTGGAAATACCCTATTTACCAGCCCGATCTCTAGCGCTTCTTGCGGCGTCACCGTCTCCCCGCTAATGTTCATATCCAACGCACGAGAATAGCCAACCAGACGCGCCAGCCGCTGCGTACCTCCTGTTCCCGCCAACACTCCCAGCGTCACTTCCGGCAGTCCGATTTTTCCTGCCTCCTCTCCCATGAACCGAAGATCGCACGCCAATGCCATTTCCAGGCCTCCCCCAACCGTATGCCCTTCTAAACAAGCGATATACACTTGAGGAGAGCGCGCGATTTTATCTAATGTCTCGTTACAGAACAAGCAAAATTGCGTTTTAAACCGCGGATCCGCTGCCCGTAAAAAATGGATATCCGCCCCCGCTGAGAAAAATTTCGGCATATCGCTCATCAGCACAACCACTTTTATGTTTGGATCAAACCGAATGTCGTCGATCGCCGCATTCAGCTCCTGATAAAAGGCGAGATCATAAGAATTGGATTTGTTAATGTGCAAATGAATTTCCGCCACCCCTTCGTTTTTCACCACTGTTAAATTTTTCGTTTTTGTGACTGTTTCTTGTGCCATACCCATCCCTCCAAATAGATTAGTCATCCATCGCTCCATACTGAACACATGAATGCTGCAACATCCATTAAAAATTTGCCGCTTTCGCATCCTTCCACAAGCAATCTTTCCATTAACAAGCGGTTCAAAAGGCAAAGCGCACCCTCAGATTTTCATCGCTTTTCCTCTACTTCATCCAATGTCCTCCGCCATCGCACCCATTCGAAAACACTTTTGCATTGATGACAGTAATATTGCGAAACAAGCTGCGCAGTTCCAAACATAGACATTTTTGCCACATCCACCGAATGACAAAATGAGCAATACACCGCCTCTTGCCTATCCATTTTCAGGCACCCCTTTTTATTATGTTTTTGTAAATATCGTATATAAAACATAATAATTAATCGTCTGAATATTGTCAACAATAAAACAAAAAATATCCTGTATTTATTTAATACATCTATATTCTATCTGTATTTTTTATAGGTTGTTTTTTCAACAAAAAAGTAACGATCGTTTAAGTTATATAAAAAAGAACGTAGAACCATACACTGGCTCTGCGTTCTTTTTCAGCTAATCCCTTAACATCCCACACGATATTTCAATTTCTTATAGTTAAGATACAAACGAAGGATATTTTCTAGCTCAATAGCTAATCCGGACGGGTTTCAATTCCTCGTAGTTAAGATACAAACGGGAGCAGGAACGACAGCAGTAGTAGCTATGAAACAATTTCAATTCCTCATAGTTAAGATACAAACTAATAGCAAACGCGATCAGATAAATAAGATTCTCCGATTTCAATTCCTCATAGTTAAGATACAAACGAAAGATGTTCATCGCTCGCTCTTCGCCGTTTTTGTATTTCAATTCCTCATAGTTAAGATACAAACTCTGATGGGAGCGGCAAAAACGGTACCGTCCACATACAATTTCAATTCCTCATAGTTAAGATACAAACTGCTTAGCCCATTCTTTCACAATATCCACTCCAAAATTTCAATTCCTCATAGTTAAGATACAAACCCAACAAATGTTGATGGATTAAGCTTTTTGGTTTTTGGAACGATTTGTTAGTTTTATTATAACGAGAGGTGCATGTTTGTGCAATGGTTGATCGGACAACCGTTTCATTCAAAATGTATGTGTCGTCGATCTCCAGGGATTTTTACGCCATTGGAGGTCGACGACTTTATTTTTTATCTGTGCTTTGTTCAGACCCCGTAGCGATCCGAAGGGGATCGCATGACCAATAAGCTATATCAATCCGGCTTATCAATTCATCCCAGTAAAATTTTAAACGGGCGCATCTGGAAAGGCAGACTGGGTTTATATAGAAATCCTCTTTTTTTACTCAACAGTTTATGAGAAACAATTTTTTCTCCCTCATCAATAAAACCATTGGCTCCCGGTCGGTCTCGTACGGCTTTATCCTTCCATTATTTATCTTGCTGCTGCAAATGATATTTTTTCATAAATTGTTCAGCTCTTCCGCGACGGTCCGTAAATTTTTGTTTCCCAGTATAAAAGGGGTGCGTATCTGAACTAATTTCCACTTTAATAAGCGGATATGTATTCCCGTCTTCCCATACGATCGTTTCGTTAGAAGATTTGGTCGATCCGCTTAAAAATTTATATTCACTGTTGACATCCATAAAAACCACTTTTTGATAGTTAGGATGAATGCCTGGCTTCATTTGAGAATCACTTCCTTTAGATTATTTTCAGCAAAGCGCTACTTCGTTTCGCGATGCAGCGTATAGCGCTTTAAACGTGGTGAATATTTTCTTAATTCTAAGCGCTCTGGATTATTTCGTTTATTTTTTGTCGTGATATAGTTACGGTCACCTGTCTCTGTGCACTGTAAAACAACTTTTACTCTCATGCCTAAGATCCCTCCAAACTGAAAATATTTGATACACCATTAAATCGTAATAATTACGATTTAACATATTCAACTTATCAAAAAAATAAGCAACTGTCAATCGTCAAGAAAGAAAGTCAGATTCGCCCTCTCATAGCTTAGAGAAAAAATCCTAAAAGTTGACGATCGCTTTGTCGTTCTCTCTTCTCCTTTTGTGGACAAATATAGATTTACTTTCGGGCCATCTATAAATAAAAATTTTTTCTTATTTTCCCTATAATGTAAGCGTTTTTATCTTTTTTTCATAAAAACCGATATTGACAATCAGCTTTATCGGAATTATGATGAGTATAAAAATTCCATAAACAAACCGCTTATCAAGAGCGACCGAGGGAACAGGCCCAATGACGTCCGGCAACCTCCCGCAATCGGGAACGGTGCCACATCCTGCAGAATGGCTTTCATTCTGAAAGATAAGTCTGGTATTTACATACCGATGCCTCTTTCTGAGTGAAAGAGGTTTTTTCTTTTATATGGAGGTCCATGCAAAAATTTTCGTTACCATATGAAAAGAGCCATCGCGAGACTTTTTGCAAATTCCATTCTTTTTAAAAAAGCTCGACTCTCAGGGGGGAAAGTGATGATTGAAATCAAGGATGTAACTAAAATTTACACATCGAAAAACAGGCAAGTCATCGGCGTCGATCACGTCTCTTTGACCATCCAAGCTGGAGAAATTTTTGGCGTCATCGGCTATAGCGGCGCCGGCAAAAGCACGTTGCTGCGCTGCCTCAACCTTTTGGAGCGGCCGACATCTGGACAAATTATGATAGACGGCGTTGATTTAACATCTTTAAACAGCGAACAGCTACGGCAAGCGCGTCTAAAAATCGGAATGATTTTTCAACATTTTTATCTTGTCAGTTCAAAAACAGTTTTTGAAAATATCGCATTCGCTTTAAAAGCCGCTAACAAACCGAAGGAGGAAATAGAGAAACGAGTCAATGAGTTGCTAGACATAGTCGGTCTGTCTGACAAGCGAGATGCCTACCCTGCCCAGTTGAGCGGCGGACAAAAACAGCGAGTCGGCATCGCGCGGGCGCTTGCGAATGATCCCAATGTCCTTTTGTGCGATGAAGCAACATCGGCACTCGATCCAAGCACAACCAAATCCATTTTGACACTGTTGAAAAAAATTAATCGCGAATTAGGCATCACTATTGTATTGATTACCCATGAAATGGAGGTAGTGAAAGATATATGCGATCGCGTCGCGGTTATGCAAAATGGAAAAATTATAGAATTAGGAACGGTATATGAGCTTTTTACCAATCCAAAGGAGGAATTAACGAAATCTTTCATCAATAGCATCCTGCAATTTGAAGTTCCTGACCATCTGTTGCAAAAACGGACAGGAACGATGGTGAAAATTTTATTCAAGGGAGAGAGCGCCGAAGAAGCGATCGTTTCCGATATGTTGCAAACCTTTAAAGTGAAAGGCAATATCTTACACGGGAAAATCGAATATATTCAAAACATCCCGCTCGGCGTCTTTATCATGGAGCTGACAGGAGAGCGCAAAGAAATTGAACGAGCGCTCGATTATATTTCCGAAAGAACCAATGGATTGGAAGTGATTGCGCATGCTGCTTAATGCTCTTATCGATCTTATTCCTGAACTAAACAAAGCGTTTTTAGAAACGATTTATATGGTCGCCATCTCTCTTTGTATCGCGATCCTTATTGGACTTCCGTTGGGGATTCTGCTTTTCGTCACGGATCGGGGCCTTTTTTTAGAAAATAACATCGTCAAATCCGTTCTAGGCTTTGCGGTCAATCTGATTCGTTCGATTCCGTTTGTCATCTTGCTCGTCGGGCTGCTGCCGCTGACAAGACTGATTACCGGAACCACCATCGGTCCTACTGCTGCCTCTGTCTCGCTGTCGGTTGCCGCCATTCCTTTTTTCGCAAGAATGGTAGAAACCTCATTGCGAGAAATTGAGAAGGGAGTGATTGAAGCAGCAATTGCCGTTGGGGCTACGCCGTGGATGATTATTAAAGATGTACTGCTGTCGGAAGCTCGCCCGGGCATCGTCCACGGGATCACCATTACAACGATTAGCTTAGTCGGATATTCTGCCATGGCCGGCATTGTCGGCGGCGGGGGCATTGGCGACTTAGCGATCCGTTTTGGCTATTATCGCTATGACAATACGGTGATGATTACAACGATCGTTGTTTTAATTTGTCTTGTTCAAATCATTCAATTTAGCGGTGAACGCATCGCCCGTCTTGTCGATAAACGGTAAAAAACAACGCAATCGATAAAATAATCAAGGGGGATTTCAACATGAAAAAACGACTGGTTTTACTTATTTGCCTTCTTTCCTTTTCACTTTTAGCGGCATGCGGCAATAAAGAAGCTGCTTCCGGAAGCACGCAGAAAAAAGAGCTGACGATTGGCGCAACTTCCGGTCCATACAGCGACATGGTCAACCAAGCGATCAAACCGCTGTTAGAAAAGAAAGGATATAAAGTCAAAGTAGTGGAATTCAGCGACTACATTCAACCAAATTTAGCTTTAGCCAATGGCGATTTAGACGCTAATTTATTCCAGCATAAAATTTATATGGAGACATTCGCTAAAGAGCATCATCTTGATCTTTCTGAAGTCATTATTGTTCCAACTGCTCCAATGGGGATTTATTCAAAAAAATTTAAATCACTAAATGAAATCAAGGATGGAAGCGAAATGGCGATTCCGAATGATCCTACGAACCTGGCAAGAGCACTACTAATCTTACAAGACCAAAAACTGATCCAGCTTGACTCATCCGTCAATCCGCTCACTGTTTCGGAAAAAGATATCAAAGAAAATGTCAAGCACCTTAAATTTAAACCGATTGAAGCAGGGCAATTGCCGCGGACAGTTGAAAGCGTCGATTTGGCGGCGGTGCCCGGCAACTTCGCTTTAGCGGCAAAAATGGACTTAAATGACGCTCTTGCCCTAGAAAATATGCCGGATGATTATCGCAATCGCATCGTTGTGAATACAAAAGATTTAAATCAACCGTTTGTCAAAGATATCCAAGCAGTGGTTCAATCAAAAGAATTTGAAAAAGTGATCGACCAAAATTTCAAAGGCTTTGGAAAGCCAAAATGGATGCTGGAACGAAAACAATAACTTCTCCCATACACGCCGTCTCCTCACGGCGTGTGTCTTTTTCACAGCATGGAAATAGACGTTTCGTCATCGAACCATTATAGTAAAAATAGATCGAAGAACAATAAAGAGGCGAGAACCATTGACACACATTCAAGGAGGCAGTACAGAATCTAGCAAAGCAAGCTGGGCGCTGTTTTTGGGCGGATTTGTTACCTTCGCCAGCTTATTATACGGCTCAGCCGCTCTTGCCGCTGTTCGCAAAAACCTTTCACATTTCTGCCGCTTCAGCTAGCTTAGCCATGTCTGTATCGACCGGTGCATTAGCCATTATCATTCTCCTTGCCGCGAGTATCTCGGATCGCGCTGGAAAAAAGAGAGTGATGACCATCTCGTTGCTGTTAACATCGTTATTAACGATGGCAAGCACGCTACTCTCCCACTTTCCTTCTCTTGTGCTTGCGCGCGCGTTACTCGGTATGGCAGCTGCCGACGTCCCCTCTTTAACAATGGCTTATATTACGGAGGAATTTCAAGCAGAAGGAATTGGCAAAGCGATGGGGCTTTATTTAGCGGAACCAGCATTGGAGGCATGGCTGGACGAATAGCGATCAGGCTATTAACCGATTGGTTTTCATGGCGGACCGCACTGTTTTCCATAGGAGCCTTTTCGCTTTTATTAAGCGTTATTTTCGCCGTGATCCTGCCGGCGCCGCGCCATTCTGCCCCAAAGCCGTCTAGCGGCAAAACGGCTTTGGCGGCCTATGTTGTCCATTTGCGCCATAAACCGCTGATGTCGCTGATTATGCTCGGCTTTTTATTTATGGGAGAGTTTGTGACGCTGTACAACTATATTAGCTTTTTATTAAGTGAACCGCCATACTCATTAAGTCTATCCGTGCTTGGATTTTTGTTTATGGTGTACTTATTCGGAAGCTTCAGCTCTGTTTATATGGGAAAAAAAGCCGATTTATCTGGATATGCGCCCACATTAAGTCTATCGGTCACATGGACCATTCTCGGTGCCGCTATTCCCCTTATTCCTTCTGTTGCGATAAAGCTGATTGGGCTTTCACTATTTACGTTTGGCTGCCATTCGATCGCCAGCACATGGATTGGCAAATGCACAAGGCTCTATAAAGCGCAAGCAGCTTCTCTTTATCTGCTATTTTATTATGTAGGGTCGAGCTTGGCGGGGACAGCAGGAGGTTGTTTTTAGATGCATTTTCATTGGTTGGGTGTGATCGCGTTTATCATTGCTTTGCTGCTGTTAAGCTATCCGTTGATTAGATATGCCCAAAAGCATCTCCAATAAGTGTTCGTCCTGTCTGCTATCTTGTTCTTCCTAAAAGCGTTCCCGCTTTCTCCTTCAATAAAAAACGCCGGCGGATCTTCTGTTTCCGCTAGCGTTCCCCCATGCTTCAATCCCTAAAACAAACCTTCCGAAGGTAAGTTTCCTCAATGTCATCTAGTAGAGTCGGGCGGCCGAGTCTCGAAAAAGAGTTCACCTTGATCACACGAATCGATGACAACGGCAAGATCATACATATTTTCCCAACCGACACTCTTCCAAAGATCATTCATTTCGTCCTTAAAAGGACAAGAACGTGCAAGTTCCCTTCCTCTCATTGACTATGAATCGGCTCCAGACATGCACGAACATCATTTTTCGGTGAATTGACAATCGAATCTACTTCATACATGCTCATCTTTGCCGCGGCATATGGCTTAAGCAACGATTTCACATAATCGGTATCCTCTAGCTTTGCATCCAGCCATGCTTCATGCTGCTCTGGCGGCAAAATGACCGGCATCCGCTCATGAATGGGGCTGACCAATTCATTTGCTTCCGTTGTAATAATGGTACATGTATACAACGCCGTCCCTTGCTTGTCCCATTTTTCCCACAGCCCTGCAAAAGCAAAAGGCTCACCATTTCGCAACGTAAAACGATACGGAATTTTGTTCGTCCCTTCCTTTTTCCATTCGTAAAATCCGTCCGCTAAAATTAAACAACGGCGCCGTTTCAACGCTTGACGAAAGCTCGCTTTTTCATCGACGGTCTCGCCTCTCGCATTGATCATCTTCCAGCCGATTTTCGGATCATTCGCCCAAGCGGGCACGAGCCCCCACCTCATCATTTTTCCGATCCTTATCCCATTCTCTTCAACAACCGTCAGCACCGCTTGGCTTGGCGCGATGTTAAAACGGGGCGATAGCGGTTCAGGAAAAACAAAATGAAACAACGCTTGCAACTGCTCCATATCAGCCGCCAACGAAAAACGTCCGCACATCCCAATCCCCTCCTTTAAATATATACTTATGTACAAGTATAACACTAAGAGGGAGCGATATGCGCGCTCCCTTTCATCTTTTGCTCCATTATGTCCATCCGTTTTCTCTACCTTGCGCTTTCCTCAGCTGCTTGCACTTGTATACGAACGCAATGCAAACCGCCAAAAGCGACGTGCCAGCCATAAAAACACAACAGCCAGCAATCCAGCAATAAGCGCAGTCGCCATATTCCATTTTCCCAGCAACGATAAAGCCGGCATATTCGTAATTACCGCCGCTGGCAGCACATAAGTCAAAATCACGCGCACCCAGCCGCGGTACATGCCGATCGGAAACCGCGCTGTTTCAAAGAAGGAATCAAAAATAAAAGATAAATCATCAATGCGGATCACCCAAAACGAAGTCGTCATCAGCATCATCCATAACGAATAAATCAATACAAGCGACGAAGCCATCGTGATCAGAAAAACGAGTATATCAACCAATGATGGCATATAATGCTTTTCCGCTAGTCCATAGACGATCAGACCGAGGCCAAGAGCAACATCAATCAACCGCCAAAACACTAAATGACGAAAGCTCACATAAAACATGCTATCAACAGGCTTGGTTAAAATATAATCAAGCGTGCCGCGGCGAACGTGCTCAAGCAAGCGCGGCATATTGGGGCGCAAAGCAAAATCGATCCAGCCTTTCAATGTATTAAAGACGCCGAGCAGCACAAGTACATCTGTATATGTCCATCCTCCAAGCCGATCGGTCTGATAAAAAAAGATATGGATGGTCAAAATCGCAATCCCAATGCCAAAAAAGCTGGAAACCAGATTCCCAAGAAACTCGCTACGATATTCCAGCTCTTCAACAAAGCACGCTCGGAAAAATTCGCGGAAAATTCGCCAGTATCTGCCCATGATCAACCACCCACCGCTTGATTTTTCTTTAATCCCGCTTTCCAGATCCATTGAAGCATCATAATGAATATCACGGCCCAAACCGATGCGATCATAAAGCCCTGGCGCACCTCATGACCATTAGCGGCTTGGCTGATCAGATCAATCGGAAAACCGATCATGTAACGAAAGGGCAGGAAAATGCTCCATTGCTGCAAAAGCGGTGGAAGCATCGATAATGGCGCTATTCTCCCTGATAAAAATAAAGAGATAACTTCCAGCACGCTGTAGATGGCCGCAACTTTTGTTATCCAAAAACCAAGCAGCCCGCAAGTATAGCTAAGCAAGAAACGAAGCAGCGCCCCCATCAACACCGCCGCCAAAAATAACAACAGCTGACTCATTGATATCTCAACGCGCAGTGCCGACACAAACAGCGCCGCCCCCGCCCATATCGGTATTAAAATAACAAGAAATAATAGCTTATACACTACATTCTCCGCAATCGCCCAATGGATCGGATGCAACGGCCGGATGATATAGTTGGAAAATGTCCCTTCGCGAATTTCGCGATCGAGCTCCCAAACATCCCATGCACTTGTCATTCTTTCTACAAAAATCACGGCCATAAAGTAAAAAAAGAACGCATCGCTTTGCGATGGATCAATGTTGATCCAAACAGCCATCGTAATCAAGGGCTGAGTGATAGCCCCGGTCATCCATACAATCGTAGCTAGGCGGTAAGCCAGCATTTCCATGTACTTCATCCGTAAAAGAGCAGCATATTTACGAACCATGGGACAACTCCTCCTGGAAGGCGCGCGTAATCACTTCTTCCATCGGCGGATCTTGAATGTTAATATCATGAACGTGGAAATGCTGCAAGAAATGCGCCGACACTTCAGCTACCCTCTCACGATTAACCCGCAATACCACCTGGCTGTCCTCGATTTCTGCCACTTCCCCATAATCTTCCCAGCGCGCATTCGGCACTTCAGAAAAGCGCACCTCAAGCCGTTTGTATGGCGCCAGCTTTTCCGTTAACACCGACAATTCTCCGTCATAAATCAGCTGGCCGTAGTTAATCATCATAATGCGGTCACACAGTGCAGTCACATCTCCCATATAATGCGATGTTAATAAAATGGTCGTTTGGTGCTCACGATTATATTCCGCAATAAAACGCCGGACTTTTTCCTGTGTATGAACATCAAGGCCAATCGTTGGCTCATCCAAAAATAAAACGGCCGGCCGGTGCAATAAAGCCGCAGCCAGTTCACAGCGCATCCGCTGCCCAAGCGACAGGCTTCTCGTCGGTTTTGTTAGCAGCGGCTGCAGCTCCAACAGTTCCACTAATTCATCAAGCGTCCGATGAAAGGTGCGGTCATCGATTTCATAAATCGCCTTATTGACTAAAAAGGTTTCCATGGGCGGAATATCCCAAATCAGCTGACTTTTTTGTCCCATCACCAAACTCATCATTTTTTTAAACTCCGGCCTCTGCTCGAACGGAACAAATCCTCCAACATTCATCTTTCCCGATGTCGGGTGAAGCAGCCCAGCGAGCATTTTCATCGTCGTTGTCTTTCCTGCTCCATTCGGGCCTAAAAACCCAACAATTTCTCCTTTTGGAATGGTAAATGAAATATCTTTCACCGCTTCGACTACCTGATACTGCCGCTTCCATAAATGGCGGACCGCATCGAGCCACCCCGCCTGTCGAACATGAACGCGAAATGATTTATGCAAATGCTGAACTTCAATCATCATGTCCACCCTCCAATGCCACTTTTGAAGCCACCTATCGCCCAACAAAAAACAGGCTTCCTCATCATCGAAGCCCGACGTTGTCCTTTCCATAAAACAAATGGCATTCTAGTTGATATTTTACAAAAATTATACGTTTATGCAAGCATTTCATCCACATCCCCAGCAAACCATGGATGCGAGAAGGAGGAATTCGATACCGCTTCCGTAAATGTCGTTCCCTTCCCCGCGCCACCTTCTTAAAATAAAAAGCACTCCAAAGGTGAAGTGACCCCTGTCAAGTAGACAGGAATAAAAAAGCACATTTAAGCAGCCTGAGTCCGATATTCATAAGGACTCAGGTTGTGTAATTTCTTTTGGAAACGATGGTGGTTATAAAAACGAATAGATTGGTGTACGGCCTCCTTCACCTCTTCGGCCGTGCGGAAAGAGTATAGATTAAAACACTTTGCCTTGAAATGGCGGAAGAAGTGTTCCATGCAGGCATTGTCCAAACCGTTTCCTTTTCTGGACATACTGGCTTTTATATTGTATTTTTTAGCACGTTGTTGTATCAACGGATGTATATTGGAATCCTTGATCACTATGTAGGAGGAGTCCATTGACATTTCGTTTTTTATAGCCTTTTTTAGCGTGTCGATGACCAATTTGATGTCGTTTCAACCCCTCATAGTTAAGATACAAACGCTCGAAAGGCTCTTTCGGACTTCGAATTAGAAAAGTTTCAATCCCTGATAGTTAAGATACAAACTTTTGTTCCGTGATAGAACCATCTGGAATTTGGCCGTTTCAATCCCTGATAGTTAAGATACAAACCTGGAACCTGTTCGCCATGTTGGCGGAGTTCCTGATGTTTCAATCCCTGATAGTTAAGATACAAACGAAACAGCAACATGACGCTTTAGAAGAGGAACAAAAAGGTTTCAATCCCTGATAGTTAAGATACAAACTCAATTGCTCTTGCACTTAAATTTCCGTTTTTTATGTTTCAATCCCTGATAGTTAAGATACAAACGCAGCGAATGCACCTTCTAATGTAGAGAAACCAGTTGCGTTTCAATCCCTGATAGTTAAGATACAAACTAAACGTCCTCATAGAGCTTTTGAAGAGCGTATAATCTGTTTCAATCCCTGATAGTTAAGATACAAACACAGCCCTAAAGAATTATCACCAAGCGAGACTGCTCGGTTTCAATCCCTGATAGTTAAGATACAAACAAGAAGATAATAGAAATCGTTCCTTCCCATCGCTAGTTTCAATCCCTGATAGTTAAGATACAAACGGAGAAAAAGTTGACTACGCCATCATCATTGATGAGTTTCAATCCCTGATAGTTAAGATACAAACATTGCCAAGTATTAACAGTTAAAGGTGGTGAAGAGTGTTTCAATCCCTGATAGTTAAGATACAAACTTCGGATGAACACTATTGCCAGGACACGTTCGAAGGTTTCAATCCCTGATAGTTAAGATACAAACCCAAAAAAATGTTGATGTTGCCGTGTTTCTCTCGTTGGGTGGAATGGTTGGTTTTATTATAGCGAAAATCAGAAATGGGGGCAATTGCTGATTGTGCCAAGATTTTTTATAAAAATAAACTGTCGTCGATTCCTAGGGATTTTAGCAGCATTGGAGGTCGACGACAGCTTTCATCAGAAGCTTGTCATCCTTCTGTGCATGAAGCCAAACTGGCAAATTAACCCTGATCTTGATCAGTTGCGGAAAACACATAAAATAAACATCGCTAGTGATATCAATACATCTTGAGTTTGTAATGAATCGAAAGTATATAAACTTATTCTTTTGTTTGTCTCCCCACACGCTATGCATGTAGCCTCTCCGCATGGTGGCGCCATACTTTTTCATATTCAGAAATTAAGTTTTCGAAAATAACCTCCCAATTTTGGGTGAGTGCATAGGCGCGCCCCGCAAGCTCCATTTGTTTTCGTTGTGTGTCGTTTGACAGAAAGCGGACAATGGCAGCCGCAAATTCATCGATCGCTCCCGGCTCACATAAATAGCCGAATGCTCCGTGCTGCATAATGCTTTTCACACCGCCGCTGTCGGCGCCAATCACAGCCGTGCCGCTCGCTAACGATTCTAACACGACATTTCCAAAGGTCTCCGTCGCCGATGGAAACACAAATAGGTCGGCGGCCGCGTATACTTTCGCTAAGTCGCTTCCTTGCAAATAGCCAACAAAGGTCATACGTTCTGGTGCACGCTGCTGCATCTCCTCCTTTAACGGACCATCGCCGACCACCAGCCAGTGAACGTGATCCCGCAATGATTCCGGCAGACGTTTAGCGATTTCAGGCAAAAGCTGGACATCTTTTTCTACCGCTATTCTGCCAACATAAACAAGAAGATATTTTTCATCAATGTTATATTTTTCTCTCACTTCACGCTGATGATAATAAGGATGAAACAGTGAACAATCAACCCCGCGTGGCCAAAGATGCAAATTCGTAAAGCCACGCCGCTTTAATTGCTCCATTGTATCCTGTAATGGAACAAAGATTTTTTGCATTGAACGATGAAACCAATGCATGTAACGCCATAAAAAATTCGAGAGAAATTGTAAATCGTAATAACGCAAATAGTGATCAAAATTTGTATGGTACGATCCGACTAGGGGAACTTGCATTTTTCTTGCATAATGCAAACCGCAAATCCCGATGTTAAAAGGGGTAGCAACGTGGATAAGATGAGGCTGAAAAGCTTGTAGCTCCGCTTTCATTTGCAACACATTCGGAACGGCCACACGGCATTCCGGATATAAAAAGAAACGAAAGCTGCTCAAGCGGTGAATGCGGGAATGAAAGAACGGGTAATCTGGGATTTCCGGCGCAAACACTTTGTATTCGATGTTTTTCTTTTCAAAAAAATCGGTTAGGCGCTTTAATGTCCGCGCCACACCATTGATTTTAGGCACAAACGTATCCGTAAAAAGCGCAACTCTCATGCGAGCCCCTCCTCTTCAGCATTTAAAGAAGCAAGTAAAAAGCAAACGCACCGGCAGCTGTTCCAAGCAAACAGCCAGCCAAAACATCAGAAGGATAATGAAGCCCTAAATAAATTCGAGAAATGGCCACACTGAAAGCAATCGGTAAAAGACCAAACGACAAAACAGGCAATGCGAAAACAAATGGAATGACGATCGCAAATACAGCTGTTGTATGCCCAGAAGGGAATGAATGATCTTTTAACGGACCATATACCTTTGCTTCCGATAACACAACGTATGGCCGCGGCCGCGGATAGAGGCGCTTCATCACAGCAACAGGGATGTGACTAGCGGCTAAAGCACACGCGCTGGCAACTGCCGTCATGCGCCACTCCTGCTCAAAGAAAATCATCGCCAGCAGCACAGCGACAATCGAAAAAGTGGCACCGCCAACATGTGTAACCAATCGAAAATAAATATTGAGCCATTGGTAGTCAAAATAACGATTAATGGTTCGGAACATCCGACATTCCAACGTGTAAGCCTGCTGTAAAAGCTTTGTCATCGCGCGTCAAACTCCTTTTTAAAGAAAGTGCTACATCTTCAGATTAAAACAGAAATGTTGAGGAAATGAGAATAAATTGTAAATTTTTTTCTGAGCCGATGGTTCCCTCGCTTCACCTAACCATGATCATTTGAACCTCCTTTTTCAATCGTTCGATGAAAAAAGCGGCTAAAAGAACATAGCCGCCTTTTCCGTTTGTTTATTGATTATCCTCTGACTGCTCTGTATTTTCGTCCGTTTCTTCTATCTGATTCGTTCCATTATCTGGTTGATCCTCTTCATTGTTGCATGCTCCCAATAGCATAATGGTTAATAATGATGCCCCCACTTTGAGTAATAACGCTTGCTTTGCTTTCATCGCCATTCCCCCCATGGTTTTATAGACCCTATACATCTGGGCCTCTTCGGTACCATTATAAGGTTTTTTATTCCAATAATGTTTAAATTTACAGTAAATATAAACAAAAATAACAAGCCTTACACTCTTTTTACAAACATTCAACACGGCAAAAAAAACGCGGAAAACGGATCGTGTCTGCTAAGGCTTGAGACTGGACAGCAAATATGTGGACTTTCTTTTGTTTTACGAGTAACAAAGCTTCAGGGGATTTGTCCTTCAAAACTTCATGCATCTCTTTGTTTTGAAGATCAAGATGGCAAAAAATTTTTAAATTAATTATATAACAGATATTGATTTTTAATATCTGTTATAATACAATATAACCAACAAATCGAAAACAGGAAGGGAGCTACCAGCATGTTAACATTCCATCCGTTACCGCCAAAGCAATGCCAAGAATGCGGGGAAGAAATTGTAGAACAGCGCGAATCCTATTTATATGAATGCGAAAAATGCATGAGCCAACAGGAAGAATAACAGAGCCGCTATCTCTAAACAACAGCAAGCAAACAAACGACAAAAAGGGGGACAGCATCAGATGGAAATGTATGAACAAGCTTATCTACGATATTTGGAAAAATGCGAGGAGTTCGGGATTCAAGCGATTGATCCAATTGAATTTATTCATAATTTAACACCTGAGCAAATTCAAATGATGCTGAGTCAATGAATGAAACGGAGCGAAAAAATGAAGAAAAATCCCGCTGTAAGCTGTCATCCCCCTGTTCATTCCGCCAATAGAGTTGAACAGGGGATTTTGCCATTCCTTCGAAGTAAAAAAATCATATAATCGCGCAAAAAAGAGGGAGTTGATAGAACCAATCGAACCCCTCATGATCGAACTGTTCAGTGAATCAGCCTTCTTATCTATCATTTATCTGCTTGGGCCAACCGCAGCAAGATGTGTCCAGCATGATCTCGCCTTTCTCAGTGCTGAAAGAAAAATCATAAGATCATTATGAAAATCTAAACTCAACTGCGAAAGCTTCTCAATGCCCCCGATAACAGATTGACTTTCCATTCCCCATCTCCCCAAAAGAAAATAAACATCCCAATCCATCAACTATTTCAAAACAAACTGGAAGCAAAGAGTTTGATTCTTTGTAGGTCAGATCAAAGCACTTTCTTTGATAAACTTTATTAAACCATCTTCCTTATAAAAAAATAAAAAGAGCAACCGTGTATTGAAGTGACCCCTGTCAAGTAGACAGGAATAAAAAAGCACATTTAAGCAGCCTGAGTCCGATATTCATAAAGGCTCAGGTTGTGTAATTTCTTTTGGAAACGATAGTGGTTATAAAAACGAATAGATTGGTGTACGGCATCCTTCACCTCTTCGGCCGTGCGGAAAGAGTATAGATTAAAACACTTTGCCTTGAAATGGCGGAAGAAGTGTTCCATGCAGGCATTGTCCAAACCGTTTCCTTTTCTGGACATACTGGCCTTTATATTGTATCTTTTTAGCACGTTGTTGTATCAACGGATGTATATTGGAATCCTTGATCACTATGTAGGAGGAGTCCATTGACATTTCGTTTTTTATAGCCTTTTTTAGCGTGTCGATGACCAATTTGATGTCATTTCTTCGGCTGATGTGATCAGCCACAATTTCATTGTTGGATAGATCTTGAATGACGGACAAATAGAGCTTTTGCCCATTAAAAATTAAATAGGTCATATCCGTCACCCACTTCTCGTTTGGCTTTGATACGTGGAAATCTCGGTTTAGATGGTTGTCTGAAATCACATAAGGCTCTTTCTTTCCGTAATAAGGCCGTTTCTTCCGAATCAACGCACGGATGCCCATCTCCCTCATCAGCCTTCGTACTCGTTTATGGTTGATATCCCGTTTGTGTTTCCGTTTCAGCCAAACTTGGACTCTCCGATACCCGTAGATGCCTTTGTGTTCTGGATGGCACTCCTCGATTTTTTCTTTAGATGCTTGTCTTCTACTTGCTTTTGAGAAGGGCGTTCCTATCGTTTTACCCACTTGTAATATCCACTTCGAGACACGCCTGCTATTTCACATAATAGTTGAATCGAATCGTAACACTCGGCCATTTCTTGAATGATCGCGAACTTCTTGTGAGCTGTTCCTACTTCCATTCCCCCTTTCACATCTTTAAGAGCTTTTTTAGCATTTCTACTTCCGTCTCAAGACGTTTGATTTTCGTTTCAGGATCTTCTGGCGAGTTCTCGGTCTTCCTTTATTTCGTCCTTTCGCTTTGCCCCGGGTTTCCTCCAGACCTTGTATTCCTTCCTGTTCATAGCGTTTCACCCATCGACGTACCATGGAAGGACTAATCCCCCATTCTTTCGCCACCGTTTTGTATCCCATGCTCTCTTCTAAATATAAATCCATAGCTTTCTTTTTAAACTTTGCATCATATGTTTTTCGTATTTTCCCCATAGAAAAATCCCCTCCATAGTAGACAGATTAATTGGCTTTCTTTTTTCTGTCTACTATAAGGGGATCATATCAACCATCAGGACGGCCTCGGCGATTAAAAAGCTTGTTGGAAAAAAGAGGTTTTTAAACGGTTTAAGCCTTCGATCTGCCGAAAAAAAGAATGCCCGCAAACACTTTTCTGTCAATGAATTTTTCGGTTTTTTCAAAGTGCCATCCTTTTTGTTGCCCACGGGCGGATATAAAAGGTGCCGTCCAACTTGGACAACCCAAACGGACAAGCACCTGTGAGAAATTTGCGGTTTTTCTATCTTGCGCTAGAAGCCCCTGTCAATCCTTCAATCGTCAAGTCTTCGATCGTGGCCGTTTCATTATCCAACACTTGTGCCCTTGCTTTAATGCGGTCGCCTTTTTCTAAGAAAATAGACAGCGGAAACTTGCTCGCATTGACAATATAAATGGTGGTGTCATTTTCCAGTAAGAAATAGACAACCTGCCCTTTTTCAGAAGAAGTGACAGAAACGCGGCTGACTACTCCTTCCACCGGCTCGGTTACCGTTTCTTCCGTCGCGCCGATATTTCCCGGATCTTGCATCAGCGCCATGCGGTAGGCGTCCAATGTTTCCTTCGCCGTATCGCCAAAAACGGCAAAATCGGAATCATTCGCTTTAATATAGGCATATTGTTTCAACAAACCATTCGGATCAAGCACATTGACGATCCACGTTGGATGGCCGTCGACATTATAAAGAACAGGCATGGAACCTTCCCATTTTTTCTCTGGAAATTCTTTATTGACAATTTGTTTTGCCCCTTCACTATCCATGATCCCGTTGTTTTTTTCGCCGTTATAGTAAACAAGTTCGCCCGTTCGCGCATCAATCAATGTATACCCTAAAGCCGAATCAATGTTTTCTTTAGGTGATGTCATATCTGTAAAATAAAGCATTTCCCCTTTGTTGTTGAAAATCGGCGTCACTTCTGATTCGGTGCCCGATTTATTCGGAATTTTGACATCTTTTTTCCCAAACACGCTATTCAGCCAGCCGTGGACATACTTCCCAAAATAATGGTTTTCCATCGTCGCTATCTCGGAACTAACTGAGCCTTCAATAAATTCCGGCGCTTTCTCCGTATCGTACATTTCCATTTTCCCTGTTTCCGGGTCGATGACAACCACCTTGATTTCATCAAAATCCGGCCGGTTTGTAAAATGAAGCGGCCGGTATACTGTTTGAACATACCATGGTTTCCCATTATCGTCGACTTCGATTTGCGCCTCCCCGCTTTGAATATAGTGCGGATATTCATTGTAAATGACCCGCTGAATATAGTGGTGTAAATAGCTGGAATTCGTATATTTCATCGGACTTTCATGAAACTGTGGCTGCCCGCTCACATCTGTCGCGGAAATCGTGAAATATCCGGCTGTTTCTTGCCCTCTTAAAAATTTCCAAAATCCCGCAAACTCGACCGGAGCCACATAAACGACTTCTCCATTCACTTTTTGCACCTGCAATTTTCCTAAATCAAAAAATTGCGTGTTGGGAACGACGCTCATCGCTTTTTGAGTTTTATTTCTAGCAAACTCCGGAGCGACCGCAATCGGCGTCTCTTCCTTCGAAAGCGGTTCAGCCTCGTCTTTTTCTTGGTAGGTGATGGTTTCGTGGGCCGTCCCCAATGCGGTAAAGCCTAACACAAACGTCACCAGCAGCCCAACCAACCCCAAGCCAAAAAGAAACATAATGGGAGTGGCCACGCGCGCTTCAAATTTTTGATCGGGACGGACCGCATAGAGCAGCAGCGGCAAGAGCACGCCGGCCGTAATTAAATTCGCCAGCAGCATGTTCGGAACCGTAATCGTCGGCATCAGAAAATAAAAAATAACGGCCGTGATTACATAACCGACCACAAAAAGAATAGCCCCCAGTTTCAACGCCCGTACCTTTTTCACAGAAGAAAACAGGACAACGAATAATAACCCCGCCGCATAAAAAGCCATAGCGGCCGCTGTCGCAATCAAAGTCCCATTCATGATGCCCCCCCTTTTTATGTTCGCTACTTGTTTTATACGTACGAACAAAAGAAAAGTTTCACATTTTTTACAGACAAGTCCCCACCTTTCATTATTGTCTGCTCTCTCCTTTATTTTCAACCACCACGCTAGGAAAACAAAAATAAAACTTTTTTGCTCAAGCACATGCTTGAACCGAACGACAGCAACTTTTTACCCGCATATTTGCTGGACTTTCAACCTTCCCATCCCTTTGTCAACATCGAGGGCGCCGCATGCCTAGACGCCATCCTTCTTACAGCGATATGGGCGTTGCGATTGAAACAAAAAAGGGTGATTCTCTCGTTTCGCGCTGCGTTCGACACGATGGAGCACCCATTGCCGGAGTTGGCGAAGCAATGTTTCTTCATCCCACGGACTTTTCGTGAAAAAATGGCTCAGTGTCGTGCGGTGATTCGGATGAAAACTCCCATGATGAAGATCGGTCAACGTTCCTGAACAACCTTTCGTGATCATCGCATCTACCATGTGAACGAGATGCTTCAGAACCGTTTCGAGAAATAAAGCGCTAACCCCAACGTCGTGAAAAACTTGTGAATTCCTTGATGATGCGCTAGTCTATTCATGAGACATGAACCTCCTTGTGAATGGTTTGGTGGCACATCTATTCTAATCAAGGAATCGGGTTCATGTCTCCTTTTTTGTTTGGTTGTCAATTTATGTTAGCGAATTTGCTCATCTACAGTTCATTATATAAGAAAACAAGAGAAGAGGGTATGAATGATTGTTCCCAAACTTAAGGGGGGATTGCAAAACAAGGGAAGATGATAAAACACCGGACTAAGGGGCTTCACTTTTAAGCCAGAAACTTGAGGAGAATTTTTCGTTAAACTATCGTTTTACGCAAAGTTTGAGGCAGGAAATAAAAAGTAATATAATGAAAGAAAATGACCCGGATTGCGACGAAGAAAAGGAGGGACGGTATTGACGGAACAGATCGAGCCAATCATTATTGAAGTGTTGATCGAAACGGTGTCCCCATATTTGATTTATTTGTTTGGATCAACGGTTACAGGACATGTTCATCAAGACAGCGACATTGATATCGCTTTTCTCAGCGACCAAAAACAATTGGATCATTATGAACGATTTATGGTTGCGCAAGAATTGGCATCCAGGCTGCACCGGGACGTCGATCTTGTGGACCTCAAACAAGCAAGCACCGTGTTTCAGGCGCAAGTGGTCAGTAATGGCAAAGTCATCTATTGTACAAATGAACAGAAAAAAGCCGAATATGAATGGAGAGCCTTGAAGATGTACGCAAAATTGAATGAAGAACGCACGGAAATCTTGCGAAACATTAATGAAAGCGGGTCGGTTTATGAAAAATGATGTCATTTTAAATAAAATTAGCGTGATCGAGCGGTGCATAAAGCGCATTCACGAAGAATATGAGAACAAACCGAAAAATTTAGAAAACTACACGAAGCAAGACTCCATGATCTTAAATCTTCAACGAGCGTGTGAAGCAAGCATTGACCTGGCGATGCACATAATCGCTCAGAAAAAGCTCGGCCTCCCCCAAAACAGTCGAGACGCTTTTTCTCTTTTAGAACAGCACGGCATCATCACTCCTTTTCTTTCACAAAAAATGAAAGCGATGGTCGGATTTAGAAACATCGCTGTTCACGACTACCAGGAGATTAACTTGATCATTTTGCAAAAAATACTTGATCACCATCTTACAATGAACCCATAGAGTGCGACACAAGGAGGAGATAAATAAGTTATACTGAAGCTATGGAAAAACGGAATCGATACACCGCAGAATTTAAGACGAAGGTTGTCATGGAAGTGCTGAGAGAAGAGCAGACAGTGAATGAGATTGCTGGGAAGTACGAAATTAGTCCGGTGATGCTAAGCCGGTGGAAGGCGGAGTTTGTGGAGCGTGCCTCCATGGTGTTCGGCCGTGAAACCAAAGAAGCCGAGAAAATGAAAAGAAACTACGAGGAGAAGCAAGAACAA